>JAUVYS010000005.1 GCA_030602965.1 Candidatus Bathyarchaeota archaeon
CTATCAGGGATTAGCCCCAGTTTCCCGGGGTTGTCTCTGTCCTAAGGGCAGGTTAACCACGTGTTACTGAGCGGTGTGCCGCGTCTCCAACATAGCTAGGAGACGCACGACTTGCATGGCTTAGTCCTACCCCGATAGCAGTAAGGTCCGGTAGGATCAACCGGAATTAAGGAGATATACATACACTGCTAACTTGAGATTGACGGATACACTGTGAACCCACATCAGACCTAATCATACAGCATCGTTATGCCAGTTTACTCAGGTCCTCATATATTTACCCGCAATCGGAGATCAGCCAAATCATCCTCAGGCGGTAAGCCTTTAACGTCAATGCTGACGCCGCCACAAAGATTGCGGAAGCTGGCCAGATCTGAACAATGGTCATATCTGACCACCTCTTATACATATTCATGTAAATTATAAAGTTTACCTCAACATTCTGATAAAAAACCGTCATGGATTATTGACTTTTAATACAAAATGATGAAATTTATGACATGAGACATCGACGTTGAAAATGTTGAAAAACTAGAAGATATGAAAGGAACAGCCCCTATCAAAAAGCCTGAAAAAAAATAAAAAATTACGACACAAACTGATAATCTAAAATTTATGGTGTAAAGTGTTTGTGTTTACACTAGTTGGAAAGCGATTGACATTTTTTTGTAAAAAAGTGTTATATTTAGAATATGTAATGTATATAATTGTTTATAAAAAATGAGCACGACGCGATGAAGCAGACTCATGAGGAGATGTGAAAATGGCAAATAGTAAAACATGGTTATATGCAGCAGGGATAATTGTGATTGTGGTGGTTGCATGGTACGTCATGACTCCACCATCTGAACCTGAGACCGAAGGAATAAAGATTCTTCTTGCATACGATGTTGGTGGACGTGGAGACCTTTCTTTCTGTGACGCAGGATATATAGGTACTAAAAGAGCAGAACAAGACTTTGGCATCGAGTTTGATCAAATAACACCGTTAAGTCTCGCCGAATTGGAAGATACCTTAAGAACAGTGTCACAAAGCGGCGACTATGATCTTATAGTATGCCTTGGCTTCTATTGGGCAGATGCCATAAATATTGTAGCATTGGAATTCCCAGACATGTATTATGTCGGAATTGACTGCTATATTGGAGACAAAGAAAATGTGTTGGGAATAGGCTACCGTGAACAAGAAGGATGCGCACTGGCTGGTTTGGTAGCAGGATTATTAACAGATACCAATAATGTTGGAATTGTGCTTGGAGCAGAAATACCAGTACTTTGGAAGTTTGAAATCGGTTATAAATTTGGAGTAGACTACGCAAATAACTTGACCGGAAAGGGTGTCACCGTTCAATATCACTACACAGGCTACTTTGATAGACCCGACTTAGGTAGAGATTCAGCCATAGCAATGATAGATCAAGGCGCAGACATGATATTTGTTGCTGCCGGTGAAACAGGACTTGGAGGCCTTGATGCGATAGCTGAAAGAGGTAGTCCCAATGAACTGCCTTTCCTTATTGGTGTAGATGCAAACCAAGACTGGGTTCATCCGGGTCAAATATTTACTTCGGTAAGAAAAGGAATTGATGTCGGAGTTTACTATGGTATTCAACAGTTTGTTGAAGGCACTTTCGAAGGCGGTTTACTTATCTGGGGTATTGAAGAGGGTGGTATATTTCTGAGCGATTTAAACGATCTTAATGAATGGTTAGCTGATTCTGAACAAGCAGCAGTTATTGAAAGTACAACTGGTATGACAATTGATGAAGTCCGCGATGCAATAGTTGCGATGTGGGATACATGGGAAGTAGTTGATGGATACGATGTATGGGCAATAGCAAATGATCTGGAGGACGCAATTGTTAATGGTGATATTGTTGTACCAGAACCTTGGACACAAGCCGAAATAGATTTCTGGCGATCACGATACGGATAAGATCCTCAATTTTCCCTTTTTTTCTAATTTCCCCTTTTTTTAGTTGATATCGCACGAGCGAAAAAACGTGTTCGAGTGAGTGAGATTGTACATTATAAAAATGGAAAAAATTCATAAAATTTATCCTGATGGTAAATACTCACTCAATAAGGTCGATTTTTCTGTTCGCGAGGGCGAGATTCACGGTTTAATTGGTGAAAATGGAGCAGGTAAAACAACTCTAATGCGAATTCTTTATGGTATTATTAAACCATCAAAGGGTCGTTTGTTAATAAAAGGAACCGAGGTCTCATTTCAAAATCCTTTGGATGCAATTAAACTTGGAATTGGTATGGTTCAACAACAATTTGCATTGATAAACACTTTCACAATTACGGAGAATATTGTGTTAGGAGCTGAATCAAACAAGAATATTATTTTCAATAGAGATAAGGCTAATGAAATTGTGCAGGAATTATCAAAAAAGAGTGGTCTCATTGTTGATCCCGATTCCAAGCTTGGGGGTCTCTCTATAGGTGTAAAGCAGAGAGTTGAAATTTTAAAAATGCTTTATCGGGGTGCTAAGATACTTATCCTCGATGAACCAACATCGGTATTGACACCTACTGAAGTTAAAGATTTTTTTAAAATTCTTAAGAAACTCAAAGCTCAAGGATCAACCATAATCTTAGTGACACACAAGTTAAAAGAGGTTTTAGAGATATGTGATCGAGTTACTGTTTTAAGAGGAGGAAAAGTATCTGGTGTAAAAAAAATTAAAGAATGTACTCCTCAAATGCTTGCGAACATGATGGTTGGGCGCGAGGTCATTTTCAGACTGAAGAAAAAGAAAATAAACAAAAAAGAAAAGCTTCTAGAAATACGAGGACTTACAATAAAAAATGATAAAGGAATTATTGCTGTGAACGATTTAAGTTTTGAACTTTGGGGAGGAGAAATATTTTGTATCACTGGTATTGAAGGAAATGGGCAGACAGAACTTGTAGAAGCTCTAACTGGGCTACGAGAAATTGAAAAGGGAGAGATTCACATTAAGGGTAAGCAATTTAAAAAATTGGACCCAAATATAGTTAGAAATCTGGGGGTGGCTCATATTCCAGCAGATAAAGATATGGGTCTTATAAGAGATTTTAGTGTTGAAGAAAATCTTATTTTGGGATATCAGTCAGTTCAACCATATAATACAGTGTATGGTCTCAATTTTGACACAATTTCTTCCTTCGCAAAAAATGCAATTACAAATTTTAATATTGTCACCCTAGATGAAAAATCCAGCGTTAGATATCTTTCAGGTGGAAATCAACAACGAGTTGTAGTGGCTCGAGAGTTCACACATAAACCTGGTGTCATCATAGCTGCCCAACCAACCCGCGGTCTTGATATCGCATCAACTGAATATGTTAGATCAGCATTATTAAAAATGCGTGATGAAAAGAAAGGCATCCTTTTAATAACAACAGATCTTGATGAAGCAATTCAACTTAGTGATAGATTAGGAGTAATATATAGGGGGTCCTTCATAGGCATAAAAAATCCAGATGAACTTACTGAAGAAAAGATAGGCCTCATGATGGGTGGGCAACCAATAGATTAAATATTTTCAGAAGAAGTTGAAATAAAAAGCAATGATTGAGATGAAATGTCAAAAAAAACTGAATTTTTCAAGTTGGGTCAAATACAAATTAAAACTCAAGAGATAACCCAATCAATTGTTGCTTTAATTTTAGCACTTATTGTAAGTGGGATAATTATTCTTCTAAGTGGTTATAACCCTATAATCGCGTATATTTCATTATTTGAAGGAGCATTTGGGAGTCTTTATTCGATAGCAGCTACGCTTTCAAGAGCTACCCCGATCATCTTTACCGGACTGGCAATGACTTTTGCCTTCTTAGTAAATGCTACAAATCTTGGCGCCGAGGGTCAATTGTATATGGGAGCATTTTTTGCCTTCTTAGCAGGATATCTTATTCAATTACCTGCGATATTTCATATCATATTGTCTTTACTGATTGGAGCACTTGGTGGAGTTTTATGGTCAATCTTACCAACTGTTTTGAAAGTAAAAAGAGGAGTTCACGAAATTGTAACTACAATGATGATGAATGGGATTGCAATATTATTAACAGATTATTTAACTCTACATCACTTTCTTGATCCAACAGCATCGCTATCTGGTGCTACCGATTTTATCCATGACTCTTCTGTTCTAATTAGAATTCCAGGGACATCTCTTTCCATGGCTTTCATTGTCGCATTAATTACAGCAATTATTGCATATTATTTACTTAAGAGAACAAGTTTAGGCTACAAAATTCGAGCTGTTGGACTCAATCCAAAAGCAGCAAAATATGCAGGTATCTCTGTATCTAAAATATGGTCATTAGGAATGATAATCAGTGGCGCGTTTGCTGGTTTAGGTGGAGCTGGAGTAACATTAGGGTTCTATAGAAGGTTTCTAGTTCGATTTTCACCTGGGTATGGATTACCGGATGGAATCGTTGTGGCATTGATAGGACGTAAAAACCCAATCGGTGTAATTTTAGCAGGGATATTAGTTGGTGCATTGTACACTGGTTCAATTAATATGAGATTGGCTACTTCGATACCCAAAGAATTGGTGTTCGTTATCATGGGAATAATCACAATTTTTATGGCAATCCCAGAACTTTGGAGGTTAATTAAAAAATGGCGGACACAATCTTCATAACTTCATTAATCGCTGCTACTTTGAGATTAGCAGTGCCTGTTATTATTTCTGCGGAAGGCGAAGTAATTGCTGAAAGAGCTGGAGTCATAAATGTTGGAATCGAAGGAATAGCACTTCTAGGAGCTTTCACAGCAACTTATGTGTCACATCTTACACAAAATCCTTGGATGGCCGTATTAGCTGCTATGATAACTGGTGTTGTATTAGGATTAGTACATGCTGTAATAAGTCTTCATCCAAAAGGTGACCAATTTCTTGTTGGAATTGGTATGAATACTTTCGCGCTTGGATTCACAGCTTATGGATTGATAGTGCTTTGGGGTGAACTGTCTGCTGGAGCATCTCCCAGGGTTCCTAAGACACCAAAAATACAGCTACCATTTGAAGGAGCATTCTCTGAGCTAAGTCTATTTGTAGTCTTTATGGTTCTACTTGCTCTAGCAATATATTTTATCTTGTTTAAAACAAACATTGGACTGCGTTTAAGAGCTGTTGGTGAAAATCCAGCAGCTGCAGACACAGCTGGAATAAACGTTTATAGAACAAGACTTGTTGCTGTCGTTATAGGCTCTGTTTTAGCGGCACTAAGTGGAGCTTATCTAACTATTGATCAACATGGAAGATTTCAAAGATACATGACAACCGGAGGATTCCCCGCTTTAGCAATTGTTGTATTTGGAAACTGGAATCCCATCGTGGTTCTTATTGGTGGTTTGATATTTGGGTTTGGTGAAGCTTTAGTGCCTCGACTAGCACCAGCTCTGGGAGTTGGTCTAGCACCTCAATTCATCCAAATGATTCCATTAATTCTAACGATAGCCATATACAGTTTAAGAAGAAAAGTTACACAACCTGAAGCTTTAGGAAAACCTTACGTAAAAGAATAGAATCCATCAAATCATTTTATCTCATCAAATTTAGACGCAACCTTGTCATAGACCTCTTTTTGGACCACTTTTCTAGATTTGTTTATATTTATCAAAATCACTTTTTCCAGATTATTCCTGTAAAACTGCATCAAATTTTCATTTACAAATTGTAATATTTTTAAACTGGTTGTCAAGAGTTCAGGTTTCATTCGAAGATTTTGTCTTTCAAGCGAAACTTCTGGATTAACATTAAAAAATGCGTATAATGTTTCTTTTTTTAATTGGTCAAATAGTACATTATTATATGCTTTCAGTAATTCTTCTCTTCGATCTTTTTCTCCAACTAGATTCATTCTTCCTTTTAAGAAAATGACATCTTGAACAGGCCCACCTTCCCAAACAATAAATTCGCATGATTGAAGAACTTCTTTTGCAGTTTTGCAATTATTCTTAAGAATGTCTTTATCAAAATCTATTGAACCTTTCATTCCAGGTGTATAGCCTTTTTCATAGATCAGACGTGTAGCTATTTCAGGTAAAAATCTAGCTTTGAATTTTCTTGCTAGATTTTTACCATAGAAACTTTTTCCTGAACCTGGTAGACCAAGCAGAGAAATTACTTTCATAATTTCTTCCTCTCACTGTTTAATTATGATTTAATTTTTACATTCTCATTATTATTTATTTAAAGACAATTTAGTTATGTATTTTGAAGGTAAGGTTGGATAGAGTGAAAAGAGTAAATATTGCGTTGATTGGTGGCACAGGGATGAGATTATATTAACCGTTTGGAAGACTCTAATAATCCAAATGCTTCAGAAAATCACCTAGTTAATAATGAAAGGTGGACCGACGGGGACTTGAACCCCGGACCTTCGGCTTGCAAAGCCGACGTGAATACCAGCCTTCACCACCGGCCCCTAACAATATTCGCTACTTTAATTATGAAATAAAAACTTTCCATGATATGCTATTAAGACGTTCGAAAAGTAAAGATTTTGAAAATAACACTTGGAAGACGTATAGATATTTTTTGTTTAGGTTTTTGAAATGGATTAACAAATCACTATCTGACATAGATGTAAATGATATTTTATCATACGAAGCATATCTCAAATCAGAGAAATCCTACCTACCTAATTCCTTAGTGTTAAACGCTGTGGTATTGAAGAAATATGCTAAGTGTCTACGTAAACGGTATACGAATTGGAGTGACATTTACGATTTTTATGTTGATGAAAGTTTACCACCTAAAGAAGATTCAGAGGAGATTAGACGACAGAAAGCTAAGGATTTACCAACAGATTTAGAGGTTGAAAGATTAATTCAATCTGCTAAGTGTATACGTGACAAAGCAATCATTCTCTGTTTATCCCATGTTGGTCTTAGAGTCTCTGAAGCATATGAAATGAATTGGAATGATGTAGACTTCAATAATAAACTATTATGGGTTAGAACTAAAGGACGCAATGGTAGAAAAAATAGTGTAAGAATAGACAATCAAACATTAAACGCACTAAATGATTTATACAATCATCAAAATAATGGTGACAATAGATCCCATAATGAATCAAATAATAACAATAACAGTGGAGTACATAACCAAATATATACTAAATATAATAACGTTGATGAAAACTACTCTTCTAAAGATAAAGTGATATTCATAGGTCAACAAGGACGATTAAAGACACATGGAACAGAGCGAATAGTCAAATTAACAGCTAAGAGAGCTGGCATCACTAAGAACATTTATCCTCATATTTTGAGAAATTACTGCTTAACAAAATGTGCATTATTAAGTTCTGAAGCATTAGCTAGAAGACAAGCACGACATAAAGCAACCAATATGACACAACATTACATAATATTGACTGATGAGATGTATTGGAGAGAATATGATAAAGTGTGGAATAAATAATCCTGGTACTGAAATGCTGTCTTTTTAGTATTGTTTTTTATTGAGATTTTAATGGAGTAAATAAATGATTGAAATATTTTCTAAGTTGACGAATTAACTCTGGGTCTTCAGTATATATACCAAATTCAATATGGGAACCACTAAGACTTTGTGAATTTAAATCCATTGAACCAATAATAGCTTTGGAGTCTACTATCAATGCTCTTCCATGCAAATCAGGTCTAATTGAAACACAGTCAAGACCGGCAATCCTAATTATTTCCTTATATCCTTTACTTATTTCATTTAAAACGGTACGATCTTTCAGTTCTTTTGGTTTATGAGTTATAGCACGGATATTTACTCCTTTTTTCTTAACTTCCTCAAGTTTATTTATAACATAAGTACCAACCCAACCTAAAATGAGAATTTCGGAAGTGGCATTTTCTATCATTTCTTGTATTTTTTCAGTTATCTGACGAATAGAGCTATTGTTAAAAAGAAGAACTGGTTCAATTTGTGGTATTTTCCTTTTTTCTTCTGACATTAAAGTACCTGACAGCCCCCCCTCAAAAATATATTTTGTAAATCTCTCACAGGCTAAGTAAGCATCCTGTATTTGATATTCTTCAGCTTTTTTTTCAACTTGCTGTATTTGTCGATAAAGACAAGGTAAACATTCTACATCAACATAACATCCATTTGATTCAGTTTTCGTCACATAAACATAAATTAAATCTGCTTTATGACCAAATAACTTGGATAATGTTTCAAAGTAGTATTTATGAACATCAGAATCAAATTGGTTTGCTAATTTTTTCACAAGTTTTTTGTTTTTTTTCCCTAAGGTTTGTTCACGGATGAACATGAACCTTATATTTACTTCAAAAGTCCAACATCTTTCATGTTCTTCACTTATGTTCCAACGATAATGATCAAAAATTGGAGGATCAGATGAATTTAGTTCCTTAAAGATAGCATTTTTCAATGCTTCTAATTTAATAGGGATAAAATATGATTTTCTAATAATTAATCGATTTAAATCAATTATTGGCATTCAAATTAACTCCATAAGTCTCCTCTCAGAATTTTTTACGCAATTTAAATAAAATGTTTAGATTAATTAGAATATTTATTCATTCACATAAATTGTTATGAAATATTGTATTATCATATTAATATTTGAAATAATTCCAACGAAATAAAATGCGGATTTTCTGTGATTTGTTTTCGCCTAACCAATTTCATATAAGATTCGCTAGTCATTTCTGTTTAAGAAAAGTTAACGCTTACCTTTCCAATCATCCATACATTTAATGGATATTGTCTTCCATTAATCTGTAGAAATGTATCAGTTACTGCTTCAAGCTTTCCAATAGCAATTTGTTGTTTTCCCTTTGATGGACCCATTTTTTGAATAAGTTGTACTCTTACTTGTGATCCAAGAGATGCTTTTAATAAATCAATACTTTTTGACATTTTTTCCTCTCTTTTAATAATATAATTCAAATTAATTATAATAAATATAATAACGTTGACAAACCAATCGGAAGGTTATTTTTTTGGATAAGAAATGGTTATTTTCTTTTGTTTTATTTTTTATGTGTGTTTACGATTTTTCACTACATTTTGTTGAGTTATTAGGAGCATAGGTACATCATCCTCTATGGCCAATTTTTGCTTCAAAGTTTGAATATACTATATCTTGGACATTTTATTGGGGTGTAGCAACACTTATTGCATTTTACCTTTTTTGGATAATAAGAAAAGAAAGGCAGTCTATCTTCTGAAATCTTAAGTGCGAAAGGTAGCATATTCAATAAAGAATTCTAAAAGCTATTGCACCACAGAAAAAAGAAACAAAGTATCATTAATATTACGTTGACAGTATTCTGAGACACAATGATGAATTGAAAACTACTCTAACTGTGATAATAATATCATAATATAATAACGATAGCATACAATGATTATCATCTTCATTTGAAAAGTAGATTTAGGAAGATTATGTTAATTGGTTATTGTTTTTCGTAATAAGAGTTCTTTTCAATTACCTTTTTTGAGTAGGGATAATTTCACTAAGTTAGTGAGGTCAGGTGTTGGTTATGATAAGCAAACTAGGACCTATCGCCTTAAGGATCGTAATATTTATGACAAGTCTGTTCAGGTTCTCTCTGAATTGCTTGGTGATGAAGTAAGCTTCTATCAAACATGTAGTAAATGTAATACTCAGTTTCCATGTAAAGCCACTACAATAGAATGTGAACACTACGAATACTGCGGTACAAGAGGATTACCAATGATATGTATCTGTTACAAATGTAGATGACACGCTAACCAACAATGAAACATAACTTATCTATCATTTACCAGAGCTCAAAACTTTCAATTAGCGAATATCTCATGATGATGAGAGACGACCACTCATAAATGGGGAATCTATCCTAAACTTTTTCTGAGGATCTGTCACTTTTCTGTCACCTAGGCGTCATTAGATCTTATTATAATCATTAAAGAACGGCTTAGAAGATTAACTAAATAGGCAACTAAAATGTACAGTATATACTCTTCTCAGTTGAATCCTAAGATTAAATAAAAGAAATCAAAAAGGATCTACTGAATAATATTACCTATATAATAACGTTGGACGTTGTTTCCACCATTAAATGATTAAGGCTTTTGAGGTTTCAATCCGGCTGACTATTTTTTGGTGGTTGACGGTAGACCCGCAAGTTGCCTAAACAATTTATGTCTCAGTAGAGTTTCTAATTCAGGTGGATCATAGTTTTCATCGATTTGCTCAACTATAGGATCTAATTCAAACTCTTTTATGCACTCATCGTAATCTTCCTTGAATTTGTTGTTTGGTATATAGAGTCGGTTAGTGAGTAAAGGGTAAATTATTTTGCCACGTAAGCAACCTTGTTCATCCCTTCTAGACATTTTAGGACAGATAATAGCCATTCTAAAGACGAGGTTAGGTAGTTTCTGTTCCACATGGTTTACATCATTAACAAATTTATTGATCTCTATTTTTCTAGTGACTAACTTAGTCTGATTTTTACACTCAATCCATAAAAGGCTCTTGTCAGGCAATTCTAATAAAATATCAATTTTTCGATCTATTGGTGTACCATTGATTTCTTTAATTTCTTTACCTTTATCTTTAAATTTCCAACCTTTGTATTTCTTATCTCTGAGTATCTTTTCAATTGCTCTAATTGTTAGATCTCTGAAAAAATCACCTTTGTTTCTAGGGAGTTTAAAAACCCATTTATGAGTAAGATTAAAGACATATTTTTTTCTTCGATTAAACTCATTTTCATCTACATAATAAAACCAAAATGACTTCTTACGGACGTTCCTATCAAATATTCTCTTAAAGATCTGAGATATTCCATACCACAGTGAAAGATCTAATTCTGTAACTTGTTTTGCTTTAAGTATCGGAGGATCTTCTTTTAGAAGTTTCTTACACTCATTTAAGACAGCAGTATAACCAAAACCATATTGAGGCTGATGATAAAGAATATTTGCTAATCTATTATACGAAATAAGACCTTTCTTTTCCACAACATCAAAAATCGCTTGCTCAAGAGTTAAAGAACTCAAAACAACCACAAATAATGGTTACAACGTTATTATATTAATAATAATGACTTTAATGTTAAAATGAAATTTGAGAGGAGTAAAGCTTTGTCCTCTGAAAAAAGTGAAATTGAAAGAATTAAAGAAGATATTGAAGCATCAGGTGTTCCTTTAGAAGTTAAGACATCAGAAATACTACGAAAAAATTCATGGTTTGTTGAACATCAAAGTTATTATTTTGATGAACAAGAGGAAAAGCATAGATATGTTGATCTTGTAGCAAACAAAACCATTTCTACAAGAGGCAATGATTTTTTTGATGCCATTTATTTGTATTTAATTATCGAATGTAAAAAAGGGGTAAAACCCTGGGTATTTTACACAATTAAAGAATATGAGTACGGCTTATTTTCGCCAATAAAAAAAGAGCTCAATGTGATACCTTACACTTTTTATGTAAAAACCATTTCAAAACCTAAAAATACAAAAAATTATAGTCAAAAAATCATTGATTTAGCTGGTATTACCCATTATAGTACTATAAATTATGATCGTATCGGTTTGATCCCTCATGTTGCTTTTATAAAAAAAGATAAAGAGAATGGAAGAGACGATTTATTTGAAGCAAAAAACCAAGTAATAAAATCCTTAGTTCATCAAAAAATTGAATATGAGCAAAATTTAGACCATTTTGGTAATGTACTATTTCTTTTTTATCCAATAATAGTTTTTGATGGAAATCTCTTTCAATGGGAAAAAGAATTAGATATTTCTCCTACTGATTATGTTCAATACAAGACATTTTATCCAATATCTGAACGGCAAATAATTACAGAAGAACAATATTATGGTTATTCGTTTCCTTCAGAATGTTATTTAATTGAAGTAATGAAACATACCTTTTTTCCTAATTATTTAAGAATAATAGAAAAAGAATTAGAAGACCTAAAAAAATTGTTTGCCAAATAATATTTTGAGTCACTGAATTTTGTGTCTAACGTTATTATATGGTAATATATTGTTGTATTTGATTATTGTATAATCTATGGATTAATGCCTAATGTGGTAGAGTAGTATTTTATATACGACCTGTTATTCGTTGATTCGACCGAATTATATTGTTAAAACAAACATTAGTCCTTAAAGACCAGCTTCCACGCCCAGTTTATGATTAAATAAATTTCTTGTGGTGAATTAGAGTATCCACTACCAGTTATTGATATGTATGTTACCGATATACTTATTTAGATAATCAGTAAAACCTTTTGAAAGATTTTGATAATCAATGTCTATTGAGAATAAGAAGGGACTTTTAATATGGGGCACACTGACACAGAATTATTGGTTTTAACAGATGAAGATAAGCTACGATTGAAAATAATTTCGGGTATGATTGAAGAGTATCCACAATTAAAAGAACCGTTGAGAAAGTTATTAAACGGTGAAAACAACTTCAATATTTCATCTAAGTAATGTTGTCTTATTGTATATTTTCTATGGTTATCATATTTGTAATGTTATCTAGATTAGTTTTCAATATTATTTGATTAGTTAATGTGGGTGTGTAGAGTTTTATATACGACCTGTTATTCGATGATTCGATCGATTGTTAAATGCAGATATTAAAACAGATTGAGATCCTTAAAGACCAGCCTTCACCACCGGCCCCTAACAATATTCGCTTCATTGATTATGAAATAAAAACTTTCCATGATATGCTTTTAAGACGTTCTAAGAGTAAAGACTTTGAGAATAATGCTCTGGTATGCGATAATAGTTAACTAGATAGTGGTTAACTATTAGTTAAAATGGTTAACAGCGGTCAAAATTTTTGGATAATCAACTAATTTTTTGATTAACTAATTTTAAAGAATCTTTGCAGTCAAATGGATAGTGCGGCTTTAGGTATCCTTTTCAGTTTGATTTAATAGTTCATCAATGTATCCTATACGCTCAGATAGTGTGTTTCTATATTTTTTGATTAATCTGTTTAAGCCAGAATTAAGGGCTCTAAAGAGATCATCTTCATCTTTTTGAGACATCCATGTTTCAGGTTTCTCTCGTATCGTTTTAGATATTTTATTAATCAGAAAGATGATTTCACTGCGGAGCAGTTCACCTGCGATTTCCCATACTTCTAATTCCCCTTCATCCTTTAATATCTTGGCTAACTGTAGAACTCTCTCTTTTATCATCCAAATTGTATCGTCATTGGAGTTATCAAATATCGATGTTACCTCTGTTACTTTGAAACCTTTTCCTCTACCAAGTCCCTTGATTTCCTGCACGAAAATATCATCTGCAAAATTTTCAGGGTCAAATTGATCAATATGTGTCTTTTTTCCACACAATGGGCACAAAAGCATCGTCATTGTTGATCAAAAATTATATGTTGTAGTAATTCTATTATACTTTTAGGCTAGCCTATTTTCGCATTTAATCGCGCGCGCACGAAAACAACAATAACTACAATAGTACTAAAAATAATCAACTATATTCTAAATATAATTACGTTAATGAAAACTACTCATCTAATAATCCAATATTCATAGGACAACAAGGACGACTAAAGACACATGGTACAGAGCGAATAGTTAAGTTAACAGCTAAGAGAGCTGGTATCACTAAGAACATCTATCCTCATATTCTAAGAAATTACTGTCTTACTAAGTGCGCTCTCTTAAGTTCTGAAGCGTTAGCTAGAAGACAAGCACGACATAAAGCAACCAATATGACACAACATTACATTATACTAACTGATGAGATGTACTGGAGAGAATATGATAAAGTGTGGAATGATTAATTATTGTGAAATACTAATCTAAATTAGACTCAATTTTTACCCTTAATTATTGATGAGGAATTACTCTATGAACGTTAAAAAAGAAGTATGGATTCAAGTGGATATAATACCAAAAGGAAAGAACTTCGAATTAAACGATGAGATTCTATTACAAATTTACAAAGAATTTCTTAGCGTTCCAAATAAGAAAATAAGCAGTTGGCATTTCTTTAGAGAACCTCAGCTTAGATTTAGAATCGAATTTGATAACAAAGAAAGTAGAAAAGCACTTTGGGATGAACTTAACAAATTTATCGATAATTTAACTATCGTAGAAAGCCATTATTTAGCAGATAATAAAAAGAAAGTAAAACAATTGGAAGATTGTTACAAAGGCGAGTCTGATTCTTTTAAGAGATTGTGGCTATTTCAAAAGAAGCTTTGGGAATGGGGTAGTAAAATGGCGGTTGAATCGATAAAAGAGTTCAAAGAAACAGGTGCAAATAATCCTCTAAGGGAATATCAGCTTGAAAGACTCTTTCACCTTCTTTATAATCAATTAAATGCTGATTCTAATCGTTTTTCACTTAATGAAGTAGAAATGTACCAAAGATGTGCAAATAACAGAATGTTGGTTTGGTCTTATATGAACTCTAAGCAATTAGATAGAGATTTACTTAAAAAAATAAAAAAAGAATGATTCTACAAAGTACAGAATTTCTGTGAATTGTTTTCGCCTAACCAATTTCATATATAGATTTAAGCTCATCCTAACCACCTGAGGTTAGGTTGACTTAGTCGAATGAACTGTTTAGTGCAGAGGCTAGCCTTCGCAGTATGAAATTCTATATGCGTTAAAATGTGCTGTTCTGTTCGTGAATGAGCAGTTTAAAGAGCTTTTTCTACTAACTTGAAAAGATATTGTAATTTATCAAAACTAATTATTGTACTGAATTGTCCCCATTTCCACTTCTCAGTTCCTCTCTTTCTTGTCCAGTAACATAAGCGCAGTTCCTTATCACCACCCTTCCACTCAACTATTTCAAAACCTTTCCAATACTCTCTCCATTCATTATGGTCAGAAACAAAGAATGCCTTTGGAACATTAAGGTATTCAACTTCATTATTAGGAAAGGTAAGTTTTGCGGTTCGTGGATATTTAGAAGCTATTTCTTCAGGGATATTTTCTTTCATCTTATTTTTATCTCCTCTTTTTTACCAACTCATAATATTATGTATAAGAGATTAGTGCTTTTCCTAATAATTTACACATATTACATATTTTCTTCCAAATTTCTTTAGAAAAAGTTTTCAGAATAGGAGTCTCTAGGATTAAATGAGAAAAGAATCCCATATTATTTCTTGTCATCGAATCTGTATATGTTATACTGATCTAAAATTTTTGTAACACTTTTTTTGTATTTGTTTTGTAGTTTCTTTATTGTCTTATTCTCTTTTTGAGCTAAGGCTTTCATTTTACTAAGGAATTTAAAATAACCTATTCCATCACTTGTTAATTTTTTGTCATCTACTTCAATTTGAGATCTGATTTTGGTATCCCACATGACAAATAGATTTGGACAAGTAAGATGAAGAGTTTTTGATGTAGCGGTAGGTCCAACTCTTTTACGTTTTCCTTTTTTACTTCTAAACTTTGTATTGCAGATCTCATCGAATAGTTCAATGATTTGTTTTTCAATTCGATTTAGTTTAGTCGATAATAGATCTGTTTTCCTTAGAGGTGTAATTTTTTTGTCAATGGTTTTTAGTTTCTTTCTAATTGCAGTAACTCCGTTAAATCCTAGGACTCTGCCCATTGAACCCCATTTTAAAAGGAATGGTCGAAGTATCTTTTCTTCATTTAATTGGTTTAATTGTAATCGACTGAATTTCTCTATAGCTAAATCATATATGCAATCTTCCAAGCTCCAATACTTCTCATATTCATTAACAAATCTTTGAAATGACTTAGATGTTGACAATCAGAAACACTTTGAATTATAATAAATATAATAACGTTAGTTCGTTGATATAGAAATTATACTTATAGAGCAAATTAGTGGGTTATATTATGGGAGAGGGACTTACAACAGGAGCTTTAATTGGTTTTATTGGTACATTAATCGGAATTGCAGTGGCTATTCTTATTTTTTATTTATCTAACAGACAAGCTGAACGTAGATTTCAAATTCAACTTTTATTTGAGAAAAGAAATGAATCATTAAAAAATCTCTACTCCCAAATAGACTCTCATTATAATTTCAAAACCGATAAACCTTGGTTTGATCAAATTGAAAAGTTTCTTGATGGTTTTGAAGGAAGTTTTCTACCAAAATCATTAGTTAAAGAAGTAAGAAATGAAATTGGTAAGTATAGAACAGATATTAAAAATGCATACCCTGAAGCTTCTGGTCCAAAAATGACAGATGAACAGATACAAGATGTTTTTGAAGAGATAGCTGAACAAGAAGAGAGTATGCCATGGTATGAAAAAAGAGAACTTGACTTCCAAAAGAAACGTGAAGCACTAAGAAATGGACTTAAACGAAAAATCCGTGATTCAATTAAAGAATTCTAAAAGCCATTGCACCACAGAAAAAAGAAACAAAGTCTCATTAATATTACGTTGACAGTATTCAAAAAAGTAAATTGATGTTATACACCGGCCTGGCAACCGTTTTCAATGTATTTGTTGGCTTCGCCCGGCCTTTTTTTCTCATTGTTCTCTTTCTCTAAAATAACAAAAGAATAAGTTAATTGTTTAATTGAAATAAAAACTACTCAACTAAACTAATCAAATAATAATAATCATAGTATAATAACGATGATAACAAATCGCAGATTTTCATTAATAATTCTTTAAATAATTTTTTCAGAATCGGAGTCTCTAGGATTTAATAGGAATAGAATCCCATATTGTTTTGTTAATAGAGGTGTCTAGGTTTGGTCACCATCTTCCAAGATAAAAATGCATTTAAACTTCCATATGTTGGAAGAGACGATTTCTTACTACTAATGAGATCTGGAATCGGTTATGATAAAAAAAGACGTATTTTCTTCATTAAGGATCCCAATAGCTACGAAACTATAATGACTGTTCTCTCTCAGGTTCTAAAGGACGACGTTGACTTTCTTCAAATATGCACTACATGCAAAAGAGTGTTTCCATGTAGAGATGTCAATGATACTACCCGGTGTGAACACTGGGACTATTGTGATACCAAGAGATTTCCTATGTATTGCATCTGTGATGATTGTCGTAAAGAACCACAGCTCTATGAGAAAATGGTTGAAGCTAATCAAAGATTGATTAATGAAATCATGGGTAAAAAGTAACCGTTCACCTATTTTTCACTTTGAATTTCTGAACACTACTGTTATTCTATAAGATTCAGATAGTAACCCTACCAATTATTCATTGAAATCAGTATATCCTTTGTTTATTCAATTGAATCCCATATTGTTTTTAATGTTTTAAAATTAGGCTGATTAAAATTATGGATTAAATGAACCTTGGAACTTTTTTACAGTAATCTTCATATTTCTTTTTGAATTGTTCTCTTAACCACGGTTCCTCAGCATAAGGTGTTATTGTAAACAATATTATTCCAAGTAGACCAGTTATGAATGTTAAAAATGAGTTTGAGATTATTATGTAACCGATGATCGCTAGGATGATGCCAATATACTGTGGGTTTCTAGAGTATTTGTATGGTCCGTTTGTTATTAATTTGCCTTTTAAACCAGAAGAGGTGTTAAGGTTAAGTGTCTTTATTCCCCAAATTATGACCACGACACCTATAAAAAGCAATATTGAGCCTATTACAAAACGCAACCAATGAAATAGAAACAATGTATCCCAATCTATGATTCCTAACAAGATGAATCCGGTCGTTGAGCTTTCAGTTGTAATCCACATGTACCAAAAATGCCAAGACTCCTTTTTTGGTAGTGGCCATAATCTATTATTAGGATAAAAAATTGAAACAATAAGACCAATACCGAGAAAAATCTCAGCAATTAAAGTAATAATGAAAATAACAATTTTTTCATTCATGTTATCATTCAGAATTTAAAGTTTATAATAAATAATTAATTCTAAAATGTTATTCCAAATGGTTAAGTAGAATTTTATATGTGCCTTATCAATCGATGATTTTACAGAATCTTATATGTTATTATTTGAATCTCCTAAAGATCAGCTTCCACTGTTAGTTTATTTTGTCGGTTTATTATCTTAATTACCAAACGCCAGGTAGTAATCTATATCTCACTTTCTTTGTGTATTCTTTGTAGCCTTCAAGTTCTTCTTGTAGGGTTTTGTCTTCGAGGTATGTTCGAACTATTATGAGAATGGATCCTAATGTGCCTGGTATGATTGCATAGAATGATCCAAGAGCTAACGGCGTGCATATGAAGAATAAGACAGCTCCAATGTACATGGGGTGACGAACGTAACTGTATGGACCTGTTGTGATGACCTTGTGTTCTCGGTCTTTTTGTATCCTTACAATCTTTGTAGCGTAAGTGTTTTCTTTCATTACTAAAAAGCTTAAAACCAAGTAGGGGATTATGCCTAGAAAACCTAATGCTTTAAGGAATAATGGTACTTGTGACCATTGAAATCTAACCGCATCAAAAGCGGCTAGTGGAAATAATAGACATGCTGGGATACTCAATGCAATCATGAGGATTTTGTCCCAGCCTTTCCACCCCTTAAATGATCCTTTTGAACCCATTCTCTCTCTCATAAGTTCCGGGTTGTTCTTATTCAACCATAATACTTGTGGCACAATGTATGCAATGAAGACTATAGAAACAAGCCAAGCTTCAGGCCAGAACAGAGTTCCTGCCGGTAAGAATAGAAAGATGGGAAAAACTAATGATGAAGCTAATATTATGATGATGAGCTTTACATTTGAAAGTTTTTTTGACATATTTTTATTCCTTTCTAATATGGTGAAAATTCTTACTTGGGAATAATCTCATAAAAAGTATAAGGATTTTATCTCTTAAATCCGATAAAATCAATCATTATAATTACAAATTATGATAATTATTATCAAATGAGCATTTACTCCATCGTTATTACGTTTATTATCAATAATTTAATCCATAGAGCGTAGTTTTCGATAAAATTTTTTAGACTATCGTTAAATGTTCTATCAACATTTTAACTCCAATTCCAATTAGAACGATACCACCAAATATTTCTATTTTATTTTTTAAGATGCGACCAAATCTTTCTCCAATAAAGACACCAATAATAGCGAATAGAAAGCTTGCTATTCCAATTATTATCATTGGAATCATCATTGAAGTTTGAAGAACTGCATAACTTACTCCGACGCCTAAAGAGTCAATGCTTGTCGCAACTGACAACAGTAATAAAAAAGAAAGACTAAGCGATTTAACTTCAGTTAATTCATTTTTTAAAGAGTCATAAATCATTTTTCCACCAATAAATAGTAAAAGACTGAATGCCATCCAATGATCAACCTCTGAAATTAAACTACTCATACTAAGAATTGACAAATAACCTATAACAAACATAGCAGATTGAAAAAATCCAAACGATGATGCCATCTTTAAAGCGTTTAAAAACTTAGAGTGTTTCATAACTAATCCATTTGCAATAGATACAGAGAAACAATCCATTGCCAAACTAATCGCTACAATGACAATAGAAAATAAATCCAAAATAGCATCACTCAGAGATTCAAACTATTAATGAATCTCAAAAAATTGTGCTCATTATATTTAAACAATCACAAATTGATCAATTTTAGATAGTTAGAATTCTTTCAATAATTATTATCGTTATTATATTGTAATATATTATTAGAACCAACTTGTGGTGTAGAGTTTTATATACGACCTATTATTCGATGCTTCGATCGATTGTTAAATGCAGATATTAAAACAAACATTAGTCCTTAAAGACCAGCTTCCACACACAGTTTCGAATTTTATTATATTATTGTGATTCTTTTCTTATTCACGCCAGTTTTCAATTTTTTCGCAGTCATAACATTTCTTATTATGGACGCTTATTACGCCTCCACAATTTAGGCATCTATATTTTTCTCTTTGATTTTGTAAAAATTTATCAACGCCATTAGACTTTATCTCATTAAGATTATCAATCATACTCATATCATATTTTGTTCTGTACCTCTTATCTAATGTTTTTAAACTTTCACATGGGAATTCTGCACATTCAAAACAGAATTGAACATCTTTAACATAAGGACATCTTCCTTTAAGAAAGGAACATTTTTTATTCCTAGGTCCACATCCAATGCAATGACTTATCTTACCCCTCTCTTTAGGGATATTTCTAGAGTAAGCTAAATATCCACTGCATATATTACAATTCATACCACAAAATGAGGCAAGTTCTAGTCTGAAATCACTCAACGTCTTTTACTTCCCATTGAATTTATATGAGTAACATTCTATTCTAAATTAAAAATAAATGTGAGAGTATTATCCTTTTGAACATCGTGCACGCAGAGATGTCAGTTTGGTTGAGAGCCTCTTCAGATAATCAAATCAATTAATGTCAATGACTTGAATACTGAGAAAAAAAACGTTATGATATATTGTTGCTATGAGACTGCATGTTGCAAAGAGTGCTTTTACAATGGGAACTACGGTCTTAATATCTGTTAGCGACATTTAATAATTTGATTAAGGGTTATTCATAACTGGCCTCATAGGTTTCTCTTTCTCTCAGGTCTATTTCAAAGCCATCTTCTGTCGGTTTAAGTAAGATTCCGTGTAACTGAAAGATGTAAAAGAGAGCCTCATAGACTTCATTGTTTACCTTTAATTCAACGACGTTTGTGTCCATTTCCATGGCAAGATGTGGTACTCTTGAAGCCATCGCTCGTTCTATTGCTTCTTCTGGTGATTGAGGTATTTTAGTAAATCTTTCAACTGTTAGAGTTTTTTTTCTAGATGTCTTTTCTTCATGGAGCAGCAGGGTCTTAATTCTTATTGTCTTCATTTTCTCACTTTCAAAGAGTTCTGAATATGATTTGTATGTGTTGGATTTTCGATTTTAGATAGTATGATTTAATGTAGAAGTAGAAAAAAGTTGTGTACAAGAATTTATTTATTTGAATAATGAGAACTTGTAACTGTGATGTGTCGATGATATTGTCCACGACAAATCAGGTGCCTGGTAAAAAATTAAAGGAATCACTGGGTATTGTTTTCGGATCAACAGTGCGAACGAGAGGTGTCGGTGGTAGGCTTCTTGCTGGGATAGAAGGAATGCTTGGAGGAAGGGCAGACTCTTACATATCTGAGATGGATAAAGCAAGAACCGAAGCAATCGCTATGATGATGGAGAAGGCAAGGGTTCGTGGAGCTGACGCAATTGTGGGTATTGATCTTGATATCTCTGAGGTTCTTGAAGGATACATAATGGTCACAGCAACAGGCACAGCGGTGAAAACTGAATAGTGCGCTTAAGAGAATATGGGGTTTTCTAGTTTATGAAAGGGGACTCTATTACTTACTTCATTTTGATAGTTGTGAGTTTCGTGGCATGGTATTTTCTGTTTAAAATTGTGTTTTTGGAGCCCAGTTTTGCTTCTTACGATTTTCTGATACTTGCAGAATCAGTGATTGCTGTAATACTAGTCTACTTTGTTAGTAGATAGCTTCAATCAAAGATTTACATGTTGAATTCAAGTAAAGTCATGAGACTACTTGTGAGCCCTACAACCACAGGAATGTAAAGTAATAACGCCACAGCCCTGCTTGTTAGCTTTTGATGATCTTCCTTTATGTTGAGTTTGTCCATTACCCTGTATAGAAAATAAAAGGTGATGAAAGGGAGAAGTATGTCAAAAAGAATTATAAGAGGAATAGCATCGACACCATAATTCTGGGCAATAAAGTTGACCAGGAGCTTGGTAACATTTCCTTCAAATCCATGTTGAACACTTGTATCCCAAACGATCCAAGATAGAATTGTGTCTACAGAACGTAAGATACTGATCAGCAATGAACGTTTAATGACTAAGAACTTCAGTGACAAAGCTTCTTCACTAAATCAAATCTTACTATTTACTTGGAATCACCTTAATATTTTGTAGATTTTATGACTTTGTATTGAAAATAACAATAAAGTCGATCTACTTCTTAATAAGGGTCATAATTTCATCTACGACTTCCTCAATGTTTGAAGGTGCTTTTCTCTCCTTCAAAAAACCGGTGAATATGCCAAAATCATGTGTTTTCTCTTTTGTCTTCACAACGATGTGCTCAGTGAACGAATATTTCTTCTCTTTCACTTCAGTGATCTCATCTAGAGAAATCTGTAAAGTTTTCTTTGGTCGTTCAAGTGTGGGTTCGGAGTGTAGGAATATCATGCTGTAGTCTGTGAAAAGCAAATATCCAATATAGAACAGCGGGGTAGACTTCCAGCTATTGTATATTAGTTTTATTTCTTCTTCTTCAATTAACTCTAGGCTTTTAATGAACACTTTTATTTGATTTCGATCCTTAACTGTTAAAACGTCCGCAATTTCTGTAGTCAATCATTTCCCTCTTTGATTCTGAAAAATTAACAATTTAATGTTTAGTGTTATTTATTTCAAGATTATTAGAATAGATTTCTGAGTAATTAATATTTACAATCTCAGTGTTGACATGTTTCTTTTTCAAAACTCATTAAGAAATCTTTTTGGAGGCCGCCGCCGAGATTTGAACTCGGCCTCCTGGCTCCATTGGCCAAGGCTTTATGTGTGCCTTTCAGGCCAGTACGCTAACCAGACTCCGTGAAGACTTACATTGTCCTCTCTACGTTACGGCGGCCGCATTTTCTTCACAAGTGATTACATTCTTATGAATTTTTTCTATCACTTGATTAATGCTATAAACGGTTGTATTATAAGAGATAGATTAAACTTAGCCATGGATTGATGTTGATGCAAGGTTGTCTAAGAAACGGCAAGGCAACAAAAAGGAGTAGATACGGATCATTATCAAAAGATAGGATGCGTCGGACAATATGGTCCGCTGAACTCTGCTCTAAGGCTGGTTTAACCTATCATCTAATAGACTCCGAGTGGAAAAAGCTCCACTTGATGCCTTATGAAGCTCAAGAACTGATAAATCATTCAAAGGATCTAAAAACAATCTTCACTTTCTCAACGAGACATAATAACTCTCTTAGACTACTAAAACAAACTTTAGAACACATTGATGTGAGTAAAGCTGGCTTGGCGCTTGTCCCTGGAAATCCCGCTTATCTTAGCACTAACGAGGCTAGAAAATCCAGTCTTAAGTCATTAAAAATAGCTAGCGAATTTGTAAGACACCACTTTGAAGATCTCGATGTTTTTATTGGTACAGAAGGGCTGGGTCTAAAAATAGCTGAGCTATGTGCAGAGTATAATTTGACTCCGTTTTTACTATTGGATAAGGGATTTGAAGAAGAGATAGTTAAGATGAAAGACATTGCAAAAAACCATAATTTTGGGTTGTACACTCCTTACATGATTTCAGAGAATTATTCAAAGCTTCTTAGAGACATCCTCTTCCGTCTTTCCGGATATGTACTGCGGAGACGTTGGGTGAAAGAAGAACTTAAAAAAATGGGGTATGACCCCTCAATATCTACACTTAGAGCAGTCATACAAGAGAAAAAGCCCCTCCCATCAAATTTTTATGAAAGTGAATTGGGTATCTTCCTTGAGAAAGCAGCATCGTATCTAACATTATATGGAAACGTAAACACTGTAACTAAAAAGCTTAAAGAAATACATAAAGCAGGCGTAACCACTGTAATGGGTCTTCCTATTAAAGAAAACGCGGAGCAAATTCTTCAATTTGGGAAGTGCTCGGTAAAAATCTCTTGATTAGTTCAGTATTACTTCCTTTTCTGATTACTCTTCTTATAATCATAATTTTTATGGTGGGGCTGCGGAGATTTGAATTCCAGAAATTATCTTTTCTCCAGTCACGTGGGCCCAAGCCACGTAGCCTAGACCAGGCTAGCCGACAGCCCCTCTAAATTTTAACTTAAACAGCTTTCTTTTAAGGTTTATAGAAATAATCATGGATCAAATAGCAATTTTAAAAGGGAGACTCCAAAGACTAGGAAGCTCAATAATCTTCGCGCCACAGAAAAAAGAGAGATAACCTCAATAACATTATGTTGACAGTATTTCAATCAAAATATTTATTGTAGTCTTTTCTTCTCCCATGAATCCATTCTTGTAGATCGTAGGCGCTCTTAATTCGCCAAAGCGCGTCTTGTTTTATCCAGACTTTCCTCAAATTTGTTAAATAATGGGATCCTTTTCCAATAAAGTGTTCCCAGTCAAGTCTAAGCTTTAACCGAAGTTCTTGGTTATTCAGAATCTCTCTGAGAAACTTTCGTTCAATCGCCTTTTTAGGAGCCCCCCTAGTTTTGTACCATTCTTGTTTATACTTCTTCCTATATTGTAACATACATTCTGGGCAACGTTTAGGGCGTCTTGTATGATAGAGAACATCTTTACCGCAATCAACGCAATTTATGACTTTCGTTGCCAAACCAGTTTGTCTCCAATATAAATTGGATTGAAAATAAAATATAAGCTGATTAGCATTATTCGCTACAAACTCCACACAAAAAAACTGTCTATTTGATCGTTAACGCTCAATCTATTTCATAACCGAATCCTTTAAGAGATTATTAAAAACAAGTTTTCCTAGGGTACTCAGAAAGGCGTATAAATAAATTGAGAAAATCACTTTCACCTTGGGTATATGCTGTCATTTTGATAATTATACTAGTTTACTTGATATTCCTAATTTATATGCTGACATCTGTTTTGGGAATTTTCTAATTTTTCTGGAGCCCTGGGCGGGATTTGAACCCGCGACCGACGGCTATTTGGATTTAGGCATACCAAGCCGTTGCCCCACCATACTAGGCCACCAGAGCATGGTTTTATTTCAAAAAGATTCATTTTTAAGTTTTATAAATTTGGTTACCAATCTAAACGTTTGGATGATATAATGCAATAGTTTATTCTTACGAAATGTTATTTACCGTTTATACGTAATTAGAAGGTGTCTTCCATAGCATTGGTGGTTTGATGATTGATAATGACTTGATGTTGGTAATTGGCGTTGTTGCACTAGTCGTTATGATAACAGTATATATGCTTCGAAAAAAAGGAGCTAAAAGAATGGTGGATGCAAAAACATTGGAAAGAGAAAGTTCTGAACTTTATGAAACTATGATTGATGATGAAGATATTAAAAAGGTTGAAGATGAAATTAGGCTTTTGGAGGTTGAAAGAGAAATCGTTGATTACGCGGTTTCTCATCTTTACGAGGCTGAGTCTGACGGAAAAATTTCTGAAGAAGAGAGGAAAAAGCTTGTTGAGAAGTATAACAATCAAATGATTGAACTTGATACAAAAATAGAGCGAGACCAACTGATCAAGAATTTACATGCCATGGTGAGATATGAGGGTATGCCAAAGGAAGGATTTGTAAAGTTTTTGAGAGGAACTCAAACAAATAAAGACATTGATATGCAA
>JAUVYS010000152.1 GCA_030602965.1 Candidatus Bathyarchaeota archaeon
GTTTGGCATTTTTTGGTCCAAAACTACCACCTTAACGGGCGACGATTTGACTTTCTTAATTACTCGACAAGGGTCATCAAATGCAGCTGTTTCAATCCTTGTTTTTAAAGTTATTAGTCTTGCATAATCTTTTGCAGCCTGCAAGTTATCGTCAACAACAATTATTTCAATAGCCACAAGTCTATCCTCCAACTGGTAGTTTGATAATGAATGAAATACTATTTCCTTTAATCTTATGGTTTATTGAAGCCTTATTATTTGAAGATAATAAATGTTTTGCTATTGATAATCCCATACCCTCGTGGTTTGGTTTTGTGGTGTAACCATCCTCATAGATATCATCAGTAATGTCAATGTTGCTCTCTCTAACATTAGTCACAGAAATACTATAAGAATCGCCTCGCTTTTCCCCCTGAATGGTCACTTCAGAATTATTGGAAGATGATTCAACTGCATTTTCGATTATTGGTAGAAGCAAACTTATGATATAATTGTTAGAGTAACCCTTTATCGTATCAGATATTTCTAAATTGACATTAATCTTTTTCTTAGACTTTCTTACAAAAACATTAGAAGCTAAAATAAGAGATTCCTTGACGGACTTTGGATCCCATGTTTTTGATGATTTTGCTACTAAAACAACCTCCCTATAGGCTGATAAAAATGATTTGCAGATATTAACACTGCTTCTAACAGCCTTTATATCTTTGAGTAATTGATTCTCTTGATCACCATCAGCCTTAAAAGTGTCTTCAATAGCAAACAACGATGCTTCAATTTGTGATAAAGGAGTATTAAGAAAATGAGACACTTCTCTAATTAAAATGACATTACTTGATATTCCAGAGCTTGTTTTTTTAGGGTTAATACTCTTTGACTTGATTTGCTTCTGCAGTATCCTGAATTCGTTTTCCAGTTGATTTAATAATTTATGTGCAAATCTCTCTGGAAGTTCTTCTAATAAGCCATCCAGTCTACCTGTAAGACCAGTCCATATTCTATCCGCTTCTCGTTCTAAACGATAAATTGATTCTTCACCATATTCTCGATAGTGTCTCTCATCATAAGATTCTCTTCTCCTTGACAATCTTTGAAAAAAGGCTCTAGAAAAGAAGTATATTACACCAACAAACGCTAAGGGAAGCCATACCCCGTAGAGAAGTATTCTTATTAGGTCAAATTCTCCCATGATTTCCTCCACTAATTCGATTTACGCTGTATAGCGTTCGAACTCAGCAGCTGGAAAGTGTAGCTTCACAGCCCGCTGGAGTGAATTGTTAGACATTTCTAAGATTCAGAAATTATGTACTTAGTTATTTTATCAAAATAGCTTTCCGTTTGCTTGTTTTTTGTTAAACTACCAAGGAATCTGACGGAGCTTAGGAATACTATTATACTATGAAAACATGAAAATATCAAATGTGGTTCGTTTGACTTAAATCTATGTGCAATAAAAGTTCCTGGTAGCTTCATTTTTTCTATTTCTACTCCCTTTGATAATCCTGCATAACTAGCATGGGCAGATTGCGAGCCTTTACGATAGACTTGACAATATAGATATTCATAAAATCGATTTTCACTACATGTTGGAGGGAAGTTCCGATCTACCAATTTTACATTTTCTTCAAGACTTTTCCCCGTCCATGTACTTAGATTCCTTCCAAATTTATTTATATATTCGTCTTTTTTCCGTTCTACAGCGGCGAAATCTTTCTGCGGTAAACCGCTTGCTATTTCTAGACCGAGTTTTCTTAAATGGATATAGGTTTTATGTATTTCTGTAAATTGATAATTCTGGTACCGTTCTAGGTCATCCGATATTATATTTTTTGAAAGCAATCCCATAGATATTATACTTTCAAACATAGAGCGAGAAAGAGTATGAATATCCACGATTCTTTCGTTCTCAACTAAGTATTTGATGGTTAAGAAAGTTGAGAAATTGCGATCGTGATTTAGAAATACAAGATTAATCCTTTCCTCATTATTTTTAATAGAGAGTGGATACAAGGTTTTCAGTTGAAATTGAAGGACTTCATTTGAAAGTTTTACAAAATTTGTTTTCGAGAATTCATTCATTAGTTTTTACGTCTAGCATATCATTAGACGACTAGACACTGCGAATCCGTTGTGTCATTAATCCTTTCTCAATCAACGAAATGCTGGGCTGCCCACAATATATCGTCCAACCCGTAATTCTCAACAATTGTCTCCCGCATTTGATCGGCCTGTCGTTTTAACTGGGCAATTTCATCAGACAGCGCTCGTATTGCCAAATAGCCCTTGAGCCTGTCGTAGACTTTTTGATATATTTGATAGGAACAGCGACCATTTGTTGATTCTCACTCATAAAAGGATATACCCACATCCTTAAAAAGTTTGTCCGAGCATAATCTCTAAGACACCTGAGAACGGCTACGGTCTCAACTTCCAATCGTTTTTACGCACAATAGTCCATATTGCATTTGTGCGTTGTGCCAACGGCCAGCATAACCGGCGCGAAAGTAATGAGCGTCCATGTTTATGTGCTTACTGGAGGAAGACTTAACCACGCTTGGTAATCGCTTCAATTGTATCTCGAAGGTCTCTTTCTAAAATTCGTGCACCTCTGGGTGTATAGTCATAAACTATGCACCTGAGATGTTTTAGATCGAAGGGTACATCATCTATCGACTGGGTTAACAAGATAACCTCTTTCCCTACGGTATGGGCAATACCCGTTTCATAAAACACATTCGGATTCCTTCCAGTAAGTTCAGAGATTACAATTCTTGCTTCATTTATGCTTTTCCAGACGTCCTCAATGATTGGCCGGTTGTCGTAAATATCGTCAGCCCTAATACACGTGTAGTTGTTTATGTTCTCAACTGTTGTTTTTATATGATCATTGAATATTGTGTTAAACGGCTCTAAAAAAGGTGACAAGACAAAAACCAGGTTCTCATTTATTACAAAGTCCCTGCCTTGAAAAATCGGGTTTATCCTTACTATGCCTTGGAGCTTTTCTAGATTTAGAATTTCATCATGAATGTATTTGCCGCACAATTCTTTGGCTTGCTCCTCTTGATCATTTTCACTAAGATCCAATATGCTTTTCTTGAATGACAGGCCAAATGACTTTTCAAAGGCTAAATCTCTCTGGACGATAAAGACGGCCGCCTGAATATTTATGTCTTTGCCAGTCCAATCAACAAACTGCTGGCGGGGCATACCCCCAACATTCTGATTTGATGCTACAATAAATACGTCTTCATCACTCACCAATACGCAATAATTTAGAGGCTGAAGCAATCTTACTTGTGCTGGGAATAAGCCTTTGGCCTTGGATATTTCTGCAATATGTTTGTCTACAAATTTGAGAAACGCATTTATCTTTGACTTAACGGTACTATC
>JAUVYS010000011.1 GCA_030602965.1 Candidatus Bathyarchaeota archaeon
GTCGTTATTCGAAAAGTTGGCGTTGACAACATAATTGTAACCGCAACAAAACATAAGATGCGAGAAATACAAAATCTAAGAGTAGATACTGGTGATATTGAATTAGATAATGAACTCAAAGGAACCATTAACGTAATTATAGATTACAGAGAAAAACATACAACAGAAATCGAGTGATTGATAAAATTATAATATTAAATATTCAAAACTATTATTTTTGTATAATTTATTTGCAGCGTCATTTTCAAAATCTGTTGAAACCTGAATCTCTTCCACACCGTCTTTCTTTGACTTTCTAGTAGTATATTTTAACAATCAAAATTAAGCCTCTGAACGCTATCTAAAAATTTTTTATTTTAATGATCAAGTTGAATTATTTTGACATCAAACTTATCTACATCAAACAAAGCATATGTATATTCTCCGCTCAAATAACCACAAACCTCTCCAGGATTTATGATCAAAGTTTTATTAACGGTACGAACTCCCGCCTTGTGAGTATGACCATGAATTACAACATTATAAGCTCCAGATTTTATTATTGAGTTTAGTAGTTCTTTTTCATGCCCATGTAATAATGCAATTTTCAGCCCGTTAATATTAATCTCAGCAAAGAAGCTTTTCAACTCAGCTCCAATGTCTTCGAAACGCTTCCTTAACATATATCTTTCAGCGCAATTGTTTCCGTAAACGCCAATGAGTTTAGCTTTTAAAGATTTGAATCTAGGAGGCACAAAAGGGCTTACATAGTCACCTGCATGTAATACAAGTTCCACTTTATCCTTATTTAGCTTCTGAACAACTTTATCAATTAAAGGCAAATTGTCGTGAGTGTCTGAAATTACACCTACAAGCATTTTCTATACACATCTTAATTTTTCGGTGGAGAACCATAAATATCTAAATCCTTCTACCTCTTAAGGTAATTAATCATTTGGAAGTAGTTGCTGAAAGAGTATGCCAACAATACTACTAGTTAATGACGACGGCGTTCATTCAAAAGGGCTTCTCATTTTAAAAAGGGAATTAGATAAAATAGGAAAAACTGTTGTTGTTGCTCCCGTGGATAAATCAAGTGGAGCTGGAAAATCCTTAACTTTCCATGAAAAAATAAAAATTGCAAAGGTACATTTGTCAGATGGTTCAGAAGCTTATACAATCGATGGGACGCCGGCGGACGCTGTTCTACTTGGTTTATATAAGATATTTAAGAACCCGCCAGATCTCCTCATTTCAGGCATAAATTTAGGTCACAACATGAATATTGACGATATATTATCTTCTGGAACTTTAGGTGCTGCATTCGAAGCTGCTATTCACAATGTTCCAGCCATAGCTATTTCAAGTTTTGTTCTGGAGCTTCCTTCAATAAACAGTGAAGGCAAACCATCACTAGAAGAATTGGAGTTATCTGCTGAAATAACCAGAAAAACAGCAAAGCACATTTTAGATAATGGTATGCCTGAAGACGTTGATGTAATTTCCATAAATATACCAGAAAAAGCAGATCCAAAAAAAATGAAGATCACAAAGATGTCTTATTTAGGCTATAAAGACATCTACGTTAAACATGAAGATGGCTACATAGTAAAATGTAATGGAGAACACCATTCTGACAATGATCCTGAAACAGACGTATACACCATTAAAAATGAGGGCATAATTTCTATCACACCAATAACACTTAGATTTCCTCATAAAAGGGAAAAAATGGAAAACCTATTGAATTTTCTAATCTCTATAGAATAAAACTATACACTAATAATCCAGGCTATTAGCTATTAACAACTTTTTGAAATTTATTTATTTACCCAGCTGAATTTCTTTTGGAGAGTCTTTGGATAATAAAGTTTCCAGTCGAAATTTACCTTTTTACCCCAACTATAATAAATGTGGGGATCAATGTAGCTTTTTAAAGATGTGCCTAAATTATAGTCTTTTGTCACTTTCATGAACTTAAGTCTCAGTTGAGCTTTTTTGAGCGTTTCACGTGCTCTTGCTTTGGACTTATCAGTCTTCTTTAGTTTAACTTTCTCCTTTAGTATCTTGATGCGCTCTTTTTTCTTTTCTAATGATTCTTTCCAACGTTTTGGAATCTTACGTTTATGATTACATGCAATGGCAGCTTGAAGATTGGCTATCTTCGCTTCATGTTTTTTCTTATAGTCTGTGTCAAATTTTGTAATCTTTGATTTTTTCAAGTATTCTTTAACAACTTTCGATGCATGGTAAGTTCTGAAAACCTTAGCTGTTAACTCTGGCATTGCTTCTCCTAGAAAAGCGTTTACATCCTCTGACCTAACACCATTGAAGATCGGTGATTTATTATCTGAAGTAAAGGTTCGCAAGTTTTCAATAACAGGCTCAGGTAAAATTTCTTCTTTATACCATTTCACATAGTCTTTTCCTATAAATTTGAAACGCACAAGACCATTACGGACAAAAGATACATGACGGGGTAAGAGTGTTGTCGCTCCAACTGTATTTGCTTCGTCTTTATCTTTTTCGTCTCCAACTCGAAGTTTAAACTTGTCAATGAGGTAGCATACAGTCGCTATCTTACGTCTTTTCTCATTATTTGAATTCAGGTTGTTTTCTACATGTCTTCTTATCTTGTTAATTTTTATTTCAAGTTTTCTAGCTTTATCAAATTTTTCGATTTCTTTTTCTTGTTTAATACTGGAAGAGTCAGCTAACCACACATATTTCGTTTTTCCAGTGAGTTTATCATTCCACTTTGCAATCCACATATCTTCTGGTGCCCATACAACCTCTTTCCAGTTGCCATTTGGAATAGAAGCGTCTGGTGAAAGATTTAATGTAACGTCTTCTTCTTCAGCGCCTTCCTTCCATCGACCTCGTAATGGATGTTTTCCTCGTCCCATAAAGATGGAAGAGGGTTCAACCATGTAGTTGCTAATTTCCATCTTAACGCCATCTACAAGGGCATAGCCAAACTTTTCTTTATTTGCTTCCCTCACAGCTTTTCTGGCTTGGGCGAGTTGTTTCTTTTCTTCTTTTGTTAGCGCGAGTTTTCTTTCTTTCTCCTTTTCAATGTAGCTCGGTATTTCTGAGAAGTCAAAGTGTTCTGCACTCACATTACCTTCAATGCCAAGAACTATACTGAAGTCTTTAAAGAAATTTTTTAAGAAGACTTTATCTTTAACATAAACTGTTCCAAGCTTCTTAACCCAAGCATAAGCCATCGCCTCTTGTTTTGGTGTAAGTTTTATTTTTTTTCCTTTGCAGTGGATATGAAATTCTTTAGCTTCGTAGAGCTTGGGTATAATAACGCCATTGTGAATTAATTGTTTCATCTTTCATCATTTTGATCTTCAGTTTATCAGATTATTCTGGATGTTTTAGATACATGATAGAGCTTTTAGTCCTTGATGGTGTTTTTTTAAACTTTCGATCCTTATATTAAAATTGTAATGTAAAACTAATTCACCAACATACTAAGAGTGAGTTAGTCATAGTTAAAATAGCTCTGTGAGAAGTAATATTTTTGAAGAGAAATGTCAGAACCTTTCAGATTACCAACCAAAAAGAATGTGAAGCTTCGTAAACTTTTGGAAGAGATACGTAAAGATAAAAAGCTAGTTTCTTTCTGGAAATGTGCAAATATCACCGCTATCGATCGCATGGGTTTCTCTGATCATGGCCCTACCCACATAAAAATTATAGCAAATTCTGCTCTCAGAATACTTCGAATTTTGATTGATGCCGGAGTTACACCTAGTATAGTAAAAGATTATGGCATGAGTAATGACGATGCAGAAGTCGTTGTAACCTTAGCCGCCGTTCTTCATGATTTGGGGATAGCTATCACACGTGAAGATCATGAAGTCTATAGTTTCATGTTAGCGTTAGAGTTCATCGAAAAACATCTACTGGGAGTATACGATGAAGAAGAAACAGCAATAATGACTACTGAAATATTACATGCAATAATAGCACACCACCGCACTCAAAAACCACTTACTATCGAAGCCGGTGTCGTACGAGTAGGAGACGCATTAGATATGGAGAAAGGCAGAGCTAGAATACCCTTTGAAACTGGTAAAGTGAACATACATTCTGTCTCCGCGTTATCAATTGAGAATGTAAGTATTGAAAAAGGTGATAAAAAACCAGTTGTAATAAAAATTAGGATGTCAAACTCTGCAGGAATATTTCAAGTAGATGAATTACTAGGGAAGAAGATTAAAAACTCAGGCATTGAAGATTACATCCATGTGATAGCAGAAATTCTCGGAGAAAAAGAGCCAAAAATCATAACGACATTTGAACTATAATTTTTTAGGGTTTATCCCCCTGATACTAAAGGCATAACATCAATCACAAAATTAGTAATTGGATGTTTTAGTCTTAATAATATGTTATGACCTTCAGAGAATAAGCCAATATCTGTTCCTTTTATGTCATGTTTTTCAGTAAATACTTTGAAGAAGTCTTCGTATGTTGATCCTTCAGGAAGAGAGAATACTTCTTCTTCTGACACGTTTAGTTGTTCTCTTAGACGCGATGTAATGTAATTTACTTCTATTCTAATGTACTTCATACAAATTCATATTTTCTTAACATAAACAAGTTCTTAAATAATTATGTTTTTTGTTTACAGAAAAACCTTTGACTTCGTTTAACTTAACATTGTGTTTATATTATTCTGGCTGTTGGAAAACATAATTCAAATTAGATTTACAAAACACTAATAAAAAACAAAATCATACTAATTCAGGAACTATGATGAGCTGATGAAATGCAGGTAACACTTGTAAATTATACGAGAGATGGTATCAAAACAATCGCTGACGCTGTGAGAGTCACAGGTCCATTTTTTGATCAAATGCCTGATGAGAAACTTATAAAGTACATGGTTAAACATGACTATGGCTCAGCGCTGGAGCACCTGTACTTTACTTTTGAACTTAAGAATATTACTGTAGCCATATCAAGAGAACTCTTAGAACACCGAATAGCATCTCATACAGCAAAGAGTACAAGATATGTTAGTGAAGCTGGAGGTTTCAAGTATTATGTGTCTCCGAAAATTACTGAAGCCCTTTTAACAAAATATGAGAAACACATGAACTTGGTTCTTGAACTTTACAAAGAAATCGAAGAAAAAGTCGACAGAGAATCAGCAAGATACATTCTTCCAATGGGACTTAAATGTACTTATGTCTGGACAATTAATGTGCGCTCATTGCTCAATTTCTTGAGATTAAGACTTTGTGTTAATTCTGCACCCGAGATGCAAGAATTAGCAAATAAAGTTAAAAAAAAGGTTGTAAAGGCATACCCACAAATATTTAAAGACGTTGACTGTAGAGGCAGTCAATGGGGAATTTGTCCTGAACCAAAAAAGAGAAGTTGCGGTAAATATCCACATAAGGCAAAAAACAAAAAGTGATGACCTAACTTTTCACCTGTAGACACTATTTATTCAAGTATTCGAGCACTTCTCTCAAACTTTGAAAACCATACTGAATCTTTCCAAAATGTTTCGCTAAGGTAATGACTTCTTCTTTTACGCTGGAAGATGTTTTTGTGTTCTTAATAACACTCACAATAAGATCACATAAGTATCTAACGTCCTCTTCTCTATAACCCCTTCTCGTAACATCTTGGAAGCCTACTCTGATTCCTGAAGGGTTATCCTTATTCTTCTGGTTTTCAAAGGGTAGAAGGTTTTTATTGAGAATAATATTAGCTTTTTCAAGCTTTTGTGCCACTACTTTCCCACCACCAAAAGATCTTACATCCACAGCTATCTGATGCGATTTTGTAAAGCCATATTTTTCTCCCAGAACTTTTATTCCATTTTCAAACAGGTGTTGACCTGCAACTTGAGCGTTTTTGATAGTCTGTTTAGCTAATTTTTCTCCATGTAACTTTATTTCCAATGCTGCGAGACCAAGCGCTGGGAACCGACCAGGATGTGTATTTGAAGTTGAAAGTGGATGAATAGCATGTTGGATAGCTTTTGCTGCAGCTGTTTTTCTTTTATCCATTTTTCCTTCAACAGTTAAGTTTGAAAATACTAATCCTCCTTGCGGTCCCGGAAAAGTCTTATGTGTAGATCCTGTAACAAAGTCAACACCTTCTCCAAGAGGATCTTGAAATTGACCAGCAGCTATTAACCCTAGAACATGAGCAGCATCATATACAACATAAGCTCCAACCTCCTTAGCAACAACAGTTAATTCCCTTACAGGGTGTGGAAACTGGAAAAGACTACCACCAAACGTAACAATGCCAGGTCTTGCGGCTCTAATAATTTTCGCAGATTCGTCAGGATCTATATTCAATTCTTCTACATTGAATATTAAATTGACAATTTCCAATTTTGCTAACTGACCAGCAAGACCTGTGTAGTCATGTGAAATGTGAGCCCCCGAACTGAGTGGTGCTACTGCCATTTTATTATTATTTGATGTAGCCGATAAACCAAAGAAGGCAACCTGATTTGCTTGAGTACCAGACAGGGGTCTTATATCAATCCAATCGCAATCCAATACTTCTTTCATCAAATCTGCTGTGTAATTTTCAATTTTTGTTATATAACGTAAGCCTTGATAATGTCGAGCTTTAACTCGCCCTTTTAGGTCATTCTCACCCTCACAGTATCTACAGCTTAAGTCTTTTGCTAAACCTAATAGTTCATTGACAGCAGGAGACTTCAAACCTTCACTAGCAATAAGATTTACACATTCCTTACTTCGATATTCTTCATGAGCCTGAGCGGCTTTGATCAGATTAAAAGCAACTTTTGAATAATCTTTCAATTTGAAGCACAAGCCCAGACATTATTCAAAAGTTAATATAAAACATTTGGTACCGCGCGCACAACATATTTCTATCGAGATTGATGATGATTTTGTTTAGTTGACCTTTGTTTGTATGCAAAAATTTGAAAGAGCAAAGCAATACCACCTAAGCCAGCCATAGTGTACCAAGCAGGAATAAAACTACCATACATATCGATTAAAAAACCAATTAAAGAAGACCACAACGAACTTACTCCAAAACCAATAGTCAAAAAGAGGCCAAGAACAAAGTCCCTTTGTCGCTGAGTGGAAAATGTTACAAGGCTTGCTTGCATTAAACTAGTTATCGGAAACGCAGTTAATGATAATATGATCAAATTGGGTATCAGTGTAAAGTTGTTAACAACTTGAAGAGATAATAGAAAGATCGACAACGAGGCAATGCTTGTACAGAATATTGTAGTCTTTAAGTAACCAAACTTATTTGCATATTTTCCAAAGAAAATCGTACCAATAACTCCACCAAACATAGCCAAAGAATATAGTAAACTGGAATGTAACTGATCCAAATATAAACCGTTACTTAAGAAGAGCGGGATAAAAGTGGCAATAACCCCTTGACCTGTACCACCTACAAGAAATGCTTGCGCTGCAATGACAGCTACTAATCCCTTCACATGGAAAGCAGATTTAACATCATCTAGTAAACTACTCCTCCGCCTCATTGCTCTCGTCTTTACGGAAGATCTATCTCCTCGCAAAGATACGAATAATATAATCCCAGTTAAAACTGGGATGACAGCAGTTGCAAAAAGAGCAAAACGCCAACCGTAAATTAATGCAGCAACAGTTAATATGACAGGCCCAAGGATGTTTCCAATATAACCCAAACCATAAAACATACCAATGTAAGTAGAGACCCCTTTATTTTCAAATCTTTCTGAAATTAAATCTACACTTACAGGGTGTATAGCAGCACCTCCAACCTCCCCCACAATTTGAGAAGAGAAGAAACTTAGAAGGTTATTTGAAAGTCCAATCCCAAACAGTGCCAGCGACATTGATGCGTTTGAAAAAGCGAGAAGTAGTCGTTTTGGAACAAGACGGCCAGCCAAGCTAAAAAACATCTGTAGAAAACCACCAAGAGCATGGGATCCCCCGGTGGCTAAACCGATCTGGGTGTAATTAAGCCCAAGAGCGTTCAGTATGTAAGTGTATAACACAGACCGTGATACATATATGTGTTGAGAAAAATGTGATAAAGCCAACACTGAAAGAAACCTATTAGGTGACATTTTTTTCCTTGAATCACGCAAAAGATTTGATGATGGCATTGATTTACACTTAAGTTACGGTTTTTAAGTCTCTGATAATAAAAAAGATTTTTGAACAGGCACCAGTGTTAAACAAAGAAAAAATGTAGAAAACAGTTAAGGTTCTTTCATGAACTCTATAAACTGCTTCAAAGTCCGTTTCTTTAGTGTATAATTCGTTTTTTTCTCACGTCCTATAGTTGAATGAGGTGAAGGACCATAATCGTGCCCAGGATATACCTTTATTTCGTCGTCAAGTTTCATCAATTTATTAAATAGACTATTATACATTTCACTCGAGCTTCCTCCAGGAAGATCTGTTCTACCGCATTCTCCTACAAAAAGTGTGTCGCCCGTTAGAAGCATGTCATCAATTAATAAACAGATGCTGTCCGGAGTATGCCCAGGGGTGTGAATAATTCGAATCGTTATATTCCTGATTTTTAAAATATCACCGTTGACAACGCTAATGGTTTTGTTTACCTTTGATAGTTGATGAGCTACTAGTTTAGAATTAAATTTGTTAATTATTTCATCATTACCTGCAATATGATCCCAATGAGAATGAGTGTTTATAACGTATTTCACTGTACCGTCACACTCCGCTATTAAAGTTATTATAGTGTCTGCGTTAAAGCTGGGATCAACAATTACAGCTTCATTGTTTTCATCAGCTATTACATAGGAAAAGTTGTCACCTTTTGATTTGATCTGCTTGAAGAACATAGAAAATCACATGCCCCGTTTTTCATTATATGATTTATTATAGGTCCTTTTGAAGCACACCTTAAGAAATTAAATTGCGTAAATATTTATCAGTCGTCAAGAGTTCTAAACTTATTCCCCTCTTAGCAAGTTTTTCTAAGTCTTTTACACAGCCTACACTTGCATCAATATTATCGTAAACGGGGTGAGTCCACATCTTCTCTGGGATCAAATTATACTGCAGCGGAGTGTTTATCCTAACTCCATGTTTTTGCCATAGATCTTTAAATAAAATATTTTGTGCATAAAAGCGTGTGGAAGTATAACTTTTTACAAGTTTGGAAGCACCAAACGCTCCAATCCCATGCCATAAAGTCGCGTTTTCTGGGGACGCTAATGAATACAAGATGAACTGTGGTGACACAGGAGTTTCTCTGTAATCATAATCAATGAGGTTCTTTCCATCAACCATAAATTTGTCGTCTGCTTTCGCTACACTTATGTCTTTTGGGTCTATTGCATTCGGATATAATGCTGTTGTTTTATATATGATTCGAACACTTGTCAATTCTGTTTTAGTAAAATACATCTTTCCTCTAGCAGCCCGTTTCGAGGCATACCCTTTCCTTGAATGTGGAAATACTAACAAAGTTCTTCTTTTCTTTATGCTTCTCCCCATACACTGGTAAATTTGCTCAATAGCTACGTAGTTCTTATGACTCTCCTTAATAATGTAATGTAACAGGTCATTATTCTGTTCGTGTTCAAGAACAGTTAGTGGCATTCTTATTGCAGGAAGGCATAAATCCATACCAAAAGAGTCAGAGAGCCTTTTCAGTTGTTCATATTTGACAGAGTCCACCATATCCATGTAGTTGCCATGAGAAAGATAACGCTCAATTAATTCTACTTCTTCTTCAGTAATAAGCGCCCCCTCATATTTTTCTAAAAATTTCTTATCAATAACTAACTCATCTGTCTTCACTGAAGCCACTGGAAAGGCGCTTTGCCCAGTTTCGACAATAGACTCTTTAAAGGGGTTCATTGAATATCTATCTGGTTCTATGTCGTCAGTGTTAAGTAGAAAAGCGAACACTTTACCCAAAAGCGGTTTGACCAACTGTTCACATATCTCATCAACATCCTTCTTTCTGAGGTTGAAAACATCATTCTCTTCAAAGTAGTTCCCACAAACCTCTAATAAACGAACAGCTATGACGCCCTGAAGCTCCTCAACAGTTAATTGAGGATTAGAATATTCCACAGATCCTCTTAAGAAAAAGTGTCCTTTATTTGCAGTAACCATCTTTTTTTGATCATCTTTCATAAAATACAAATTTATTGATGTTTTAGCCGTTTCAAAGTTAGAAGTTTTTTTAACTAGAGCTTCAATGAATTTTTTAGAAATTTTGAGAAAATCTTCAACGATCATTCTACCCAGAGGGGTTGACACGGACTCTATCAGCCCCTTTCTAAAGATTCTGCTGCATAGACGCAATCTTTTCCAAACGCAGGCCCAAAAAACATCTTTACTAAGTAAAATTGCTCTGCAAATCCAAGGTCATACAAAGTTTTTAGTACAAAAGTATTTTCCTTTACAACATAAATGAAGGTTTCAACACTTTCAAGAGTGTTTACAACTCTTTCTAGAAGATCAATTGCAACATTCTCTAATCCCTTCTGACAAACCATTGGACCTATTTCCGCCATTTTCTCATATTTCTTTGTTAAGACAAAGCCAAGAACTTTTTTAGCTTTAATTTTAACAAAGGAAGGGTTTTCTGGGTTTAGAAAAAGTGGTTCCAACGATTTTTTTCTAGAAGTCCCAAAGCAAAGAGTATCATAATCTATGATTTTTTGAATGTCTTTCTTCTTTACTTTTTTAACACTTGTTCTAAAATTCTCATTTAAAGCCTTTCTTCTTAAAACTACCAATATTGAATCAGTTTTAAAGCCCAGTCGCTTGTAAAAAGCGACCTGATCAGGATATGAATACAGACCAATAGATTCCAAGCCTTTATCAATCAAATATTTTATAGAATGCTTTACAAGGGTGGAGCCAATATTTCTCTTTTGATAGTCTTTTTTGACAATTACGTTACCTATCCAACCAACCTTATTGTAACTGATTGTAGTAGTGATTCCAACCTTTTTTGAATCTTCAATAGCTATGAAACAGCCTTTAGGTTCAAGGCTTAACATAAATTTAAAATCATCTTCTGATAGATTCCAATCCATAGCATCTGTTAAATAGACTGCGTATTCAAAATCGTCATTCGACATTTTTCTAATGTAAACCAAATAATAAAACCTACAATCTCTGTAAAAATTTAATTTGGTATTAGTCTGTTATTTTTAAAATTGGAAGTACACTCTTTTTCTTTTATTCAAATGTTTAATTCTTTCAAGAGTTGCCTTTACAATTAAGGGTAAAGCAATTGTAGCGTCACAATAGCATGTCACATATTTACCTTCAGCTTTTTCTTTTCCCCAACTGAGCCCCTCTTTAAATGTGCATCCTGATAGGCCTCCCCAATGAGGGGCATCTGTTGTTATCTGAAAACCATAATCGTGACCTGCATCTGGTATTCCAAAAAGATCTTGTAGATAAGCTGTTTGTTGTATGTAATTCTTTGGTACTCCTCCACCTACATATATTACACCTGTCTTTTTTGCAGTTTTTTTGGTCTGGAATATTTCATAATTATCTCTAATCTCATCTATCATAATTGGGTTTTTTTGCGCCTCAATGTATTTAATGAAGTGTTGAGTCAACGCTAGGCCAATTGAGCTATCATTCAATGCGGGTACGAAGATAGGCAACTCATTCTTCCAGCAGTTCCAGACAATGGAGTCTTTTTTGTCCTCCAGACTCCCCTTTTTATCAATGAATTCTCCAAGTTTATGAAGGAAGAATCTTGATGATGCTGAAGAGCTGTTTTGCTCAGCAAGTTCATTTGCCAAGGACTCTATCATATTATCTACTGTTCTAAATTTTGATTCTTCAGCGAACGTATCGTATATTCTATCAATGCCTGCCTTTTTTAATTCTATATCGTCAACCTTTGGTGAGCCAATGTAGTGACGTGCTCCAAGAGCCTCCACCAAATCATGGTACATGTTTGCTCCTGTGCTTACTAAGATATCAATCAAGTTCTTTCTTACCATAGTTGATATTACTCCTTTCATTCCTGCAGGAACCATTGCTCCGGCAAGACCAAGAAATATTGTAGGTCTATCTAAATCATTTAGCATATCCAAGAAGACTTCTACACACTGTGCAAGATTACGAGATTGGAAGGAGGTTTGATTGAAAGCTCTTAATAAATCTGAAATTGTGTGTATTTCTTCTAGGTTTAATGTTTGAACTGGCTTCTTTAGGAATTTACTCATTTTTAAAGCTCCTAAAATTTAGTTATAGAAAACTCTTAAGGTAGTTGAAATTGTATCTAATTAATATTAACTGATTATTTCTTCGAGGCACTATTAATGCTTCGTTTCCTAAACAAAACTGAAAAAGAAGAGTTACAGCGAAGCGGATACATGTATGAACATTTACTATGCTTTTATTCGATGGCATCGGATCGAACCGCTATTTTTAATGAGACCTTTCCTGTTTTTTTAAATAACTATAATGAAGCAGACATAGTTTTTTTTGGTATTGGAGATAAAAAAGAACAAACAAACAAATGTTTGTTAGAGCTCTCAAAGCTCCCATTAAAAATCATCAATATAATAACGCCAGTCGCTTTAGAAGAACCGAATATAATGCTACGTTATGTAGATTGGGACTATCATATTAATATCAAAGATTTTGATTTTGATTTGAAGGGCAATAAACACAAACGTATCAGATACATTGTAAAACAATTCCAAAAACAGCAGTATCACACAAAAATTGGTAGAAAACTAACACCGAGTCATTTGTACATATTATCAAGACATTTGTCCCGTCATTTATTTGATGTTTGGGATTTTGAAGAAATTCTTTTCTTAGACAAATTTTTCAGAGAACATAAACATGGATTCATGATAGAAGTTTACAAAGAAGATAGATTAATTGGTTTTGATGTTATAGATTTTTTTGAAGATAATAGAATCATGGTTGTACCTTTGGGAATTTACTTGGAAGCTCCACGAATCTCAGATTTTTTAATGTATGAAAATTTGAAATATGCCAAAGAAAATCATTATGAATGGTTGGATATTGGCTTAACGTGTGGAAATATTGGATTACAACATTTTAAAGAGAAATGGAATGCAGTACCAAAGTTCAAAATAATTGTTCAAAAAATGATTTTAAATAATGATAAAATTCGCTCTAAATAGAAAACTTATTATTCAATCGAGGTTATTCGTAAAAAGCTGATTGGAAAAAATGATTCCTCGAAAGTTCTTTGTTACAAGCGGAAAAGCCTTTAGCCCAATTTCTGAATTGAATGCTCTTGATCAGGCCTTAAAGGATGCTGGAATAGCCCAATGTAACCTTGTTTCTGTTACATCAATATTACCAAAAGGATGTATTCAAATAGAAAACACAGAAATCCCAGTCGGAGCAATAACACACGCAGTAATCGCAAGAATGGACGGCGTTGAAGGTCAAAATATTGGTGCAGCTATCACTTGGGCTTTTGAAAAAAACAATGAGTGTGGAATTGTCGCTGAAACCCACGGCTATATGGAGAAGGAATCTTTACTAGAAATCGCTGAATGGAAGATTTTAGAGATGACGAAAATCAGGGAAATAGAAATTGGAGAGATCAATTATGAGTATCAGACAATGAAAGTTCCTATGGACAATTATGGTTGTGTAATTGCTTCACTAGTCTTTTATCCTGATTATAAATAGACCATCTTCCAAACTTAGAAAAGAAAACATTCTATCGCACCATATTTTTGTTGGTGTCACAAACCTCATGGAAGGTTTCTATTATGGAATCCAAACTAAAAGTGAAAATAGTTCGAACTGTGAAGGTAACTGTTCAACCTTTCACAAATTTTTTTACGGGTTTTGAAAGGATAGAAGTGGTTCAACGGATTTTTGGTAAAAAAACTAAAGAGGTGCTTCAAAATTTAAAAGTAGAGTTTAGTGGAAGGAGAGGTTATATGGGAGTTAGCAATTTAGATGGCCATCTAATAATCAGCGCCTATTACCTAAAAAACGGCAATTTAATTGATATATATCTTGATATTATACATGAACTTGTTCATGTAAAACAGTTTATGGGTGGAAAAGATCTTTTTGATAAACATTATGGTTATACCAACAGGCCAACAGAGATTGAAGCATACAAATTTGCAATAGAGGAAGCTAAAAGACTAGGACTTAATGATGAACGTATATGCGAATATTTAAAAACAGAATGGATGAACGAGGAAAATTTAAAAAGATTAGCCAAATCACTGAACATTAATTGTTAATAGGCTCATTGAAAGTCAGCGAACATAGCCAATTATTTTGTACAGTATTCTCGCAGATAAGAATTCAGTAATATTATTCCCAGGAATTGGCGTAACTTCCACAAAATCCACCCCCACTATCTTTGCTGAGTAACATATTTCTCTAATTATTTCTTTTACCTCTCCGAACGATAATCCATCTGGTTCTGGTGTAGAAACAGCAGGCGCCTCAGAAGGATCGAAGACATCAACATCAAGACTCAGATACACATTTTTCCCTTTGATTCTACTAAGAACGTCAGTCAAGGATTGTCTAAATTCTTTCTTCAATGTCTCTCTGAAAAATATTGAGACAGTGTTTTCCTTAGCAAAGTTATACTCTTCTTGGCTCATTGATCGTACACCTATCGCGATAACATCCCTACCACTTTCAATTATTCTTCTCATTACACATGCATGAGAAAGGCGATCTTCTTCATAGGATTCTCTTAAATCAGCGTGAGCATCAAAGACAACTACAACGACATCTTTAGGAAATGCTTGTACAGCACCAAATGTTATCGTATGTTCGCCTCCAATTAATACCGGGATCTTACCATCATTGAGAAGGCTCTTTATAGATGTGCGAACGCGTTCTAAAGTTTTTGCTGGGTTTCCTTTTATTGTCTCCATCTCTTCAAGGGTGAATATTCCTTTTTTGTAAGGTTCGTTTTGTGATTCTATATCAAATAGCTCAACATAACGAGAAGCATCTATTATTTGGTGTGGGCCATTCCTGCTTCCTGTTCTATAGCTTTGAGTAGAATCGTAAGGAATTGGGACTATTACAAACTTTGCTTTCTTGTAGCTAGTTTCAGAACTATCTAATCCAAGAAAGTTCCATGGTATGAAAGGATACAATTTAACTCCTCAATTTAATTACATTTCTGGAAACGTTTTATTATTTGTTATAAAGCTTATTTGATGCAGCTATATTTACACACATTAAAACTCGTACTTGAAGCTAATTTAAAGAGCGTCATAACTAATGAAATTAGAGAGTCTTGAAGGTATTGGAGTTGAACATGAATTCGCATTGGTAGACGAAGAACTTCATCCACAACCAATTGTGGATAAAATCATAAAAAAGATGTGTGGTAGAATAAAAAATAATGTTGTTTTTTCAGATTTTATTATTAGTAAAGAACTTCAAGCTCATGTAGTAGAGTTTAAAGGAACTGTTCCTTTCACATCTCCATGTATATTTGAAGAAACAATGCATCGGGGTGTTATTGAAATCTCCGACATATTAGATAAGTTTGGAGTACAACTTCTTGGTTTAGGGATGCATCCTACTTTAAAATTAAATGAAGCGAAAGTTTGGAGTCATCGTGATAAGAAAATATATGAAGCTTTTGATCATATCTTTGGTTTAAGACAACATGGATGGCTAAATATTCAAAGTTTTCAACTAAATCTTTCATTCTTAAAAGAAACTGAAGCTGTTAGTATTTATAATAATTTAGCAAATATTTTACCTTACATACCAGCAATTTCAGCTGCCTCACCAATCTATGACTCAAGGTTTGGTGAATATATCGACAACCGTCTTTATTTTTACAAAACTAACCAAAAAGAAGTGCAATCTATAACAGGAGATATAATACCAAAATACATAGAATCGTTCGAAAATTACCGAGACCTTACTATACGTAAATATTCTAGAGACCTTCTGAAAATTGGTGCTCCAAAAATACTAATCGGTAGAAACTGGATCAATTCCAGAGGAGCCATAATACGTTTCGACAGAAAAGCGATTGAAATTCGATTAATAGATGAACAAGAATGTATCAAATCGGATGTTGCTCTAAGTTGCTTCATAAGATCATTACTGAGAGGACTTCTTACTAGCCAAAACTTTGAAAAGCTACCTCATCATCTGCTAGTTGAAGATTTTAATTCAACAATAAAAAATGGTTTAGATGCAAAAGTAAAAAGCCCGAGAGCTTCTACAGCCAGAAAAGTATGTGGTAATCTCAATGAAATTGCATACAAAGAAGCGACTAAAGAAGAAAGAAAATATCTCTGGATTATAAAAGAAAGGATCGAGAAAGGAAACCTCTCTCAAATTGTAGCTGAACAAGTCCGAAAGAAGATGAATAGAACAGATATGAAAGATGCTATTCACTCTGTTTATTCACGATTAATAAAATGTCTTTTAAAGAATCAAATTTTTAAATAGAATTGTTACTTTACAGTGAGAAACTGAGGTTTTATTATCTCATTTTAATGTGTAAGGACATTTAATATAAGATCAAATATTTTTTAGGGTATGATGATGTAAAATTGCATGTTTTTGAATCAGTTCTTGAACTTATTGGCAGAACCCCTCTCATCCGCTTGAATAAAGTTACTAAAGGAGTGGAATGTACAGTTCTTGCTAAACTTGAATCTCAGAATCCAGGGGGAAGTGTCAAAGATAGAATAGCCCTCAACATGATTAACGAAGCAGAAAAACAAGGTATGATGGATAAAGATACTCTCATTGTTGAACCAACGAGTGGAAATACTGGAATAGGCTTAGCCATGATATCGGCCTTTAAAGGTTATCGTCTTGTATTAACTATGCCTGATACTTTGAGTGTCGAACGAAGAAAGTTACTTAAAGCATATGGCGCTGAGTTGGTTCTAACTCCAGGAGCAGAAGCAATAAAGGGCGCAATTAAAAAAGCCGAAGAAATCGCAGACAAAAGCGCCAAAGCTTTTATTCCTAATCAATTTAAAAATTTTGCTAACCCAGAGATTCATGAAAAAACTACAGGGCCCGAGATATGGAAGGATGCTGAAGGTAAGGTCGGTATTTTTGTTGCTGGTGTGGGAACCGGTGGAACAATTACAGGCGTATCTAAATTCATTAAAGCATTGAAGCCTTCCTTACAAACAGTAGCTGTTGAGCCTTATGATTCACCGATTATGAGTGGAGGGAAGCTTGGTTCTCATAAGATTCAGGGTATTGGTGCTGGATTCATTCCTGATGTTTTAGATATGAAGTTGATTGACGAAATAATAAAAGTAAAAAACGATGAAGCTGCAGAGACATCACGATTATTAGCTGAAAAGGAAGGGATACTAGCAGGGTATTCTTCTGGTGCTGCTGTTTATGCTGCTTTAGAGGTTGCAAAAAGGAAAGAGAATGCTGAAAAAGTACTAGTGGTAATTTTACCTGATTCGGGTGAACGTTATCTTAGTACACAATTATATTCGTAAGGTAGAACATTGATGAAAAAAGAAAAAAAGGTTGCAAGGAAAAAATTCGAACCTCGATATTATGCTTTGGATCTAGAAAAAATGTTAGAGACATTTCTTGATAAAGGAGCCGAGATAAAAGAAGACTGGATTGAAAAGGATCTGCCAGATATTACCAAAGAATTGTTAAAGTCATATGAAAAAGATGTGGAATTTAGCCATCTAGATGGAAAAGATATTCCTTCTAAAACAGTTATAATTGGTATTCTCAACGATATCTTGACTATTTTATTTCCAGGATATTATAGTGAAACTCTCGCCCCTGAAATTGAAACTATGGTGTTCCTAGAAAAAAAATTATGTTCAATTTATGATAGACTTCTAATTGAAGTTGAAAAGAGTGTAAAATATGTATGTAGATTGCTTAAGAAATGCCCTATTGATTTCTGTCATGCTAGAGCATTGAAGGTGGTTCAAGAGGTCATTCAAAAGATTCCAGAAATCAGGGAAATGTTGAAAGGAGATATTAAAGCAGCCTATGAAGGAGATCCAGCTGCAAAAAGTATTGATGAAATAATATTAAGCTACCCTTGCGTTCTGGCTATTGCAGTCTACAGAATATCACATGAACTCTATGTAAGAGAGGTTCCGTTAATTCCAAGAATAATGAATGAATACGCCCATTCGATAACAGGAATAGACATACATCCTGGTGCTAAAATTGGTAAAAATTTTTTCATAGATCATGGAACAGGAGTAGTTATTGGAGAAACTTCTGAGATAGGAGATAATGTTAGACTCTATCAAGGAGTTACTCTTGGAGCTTTAAAATTCCCAAAAGATGAGAGCGGCCAGTTAATTAAGGGACTGAAACGCCACCCAACAGTAAAAGATAATGTGATAATATATTCTGGAGCAACTATTCTAGGAAGTAAAGCTGTCATTGGAGAAGGTGCCACCGTTGGTGGAAACGTTTGGATAACTTCTTCTATTCCAGCAGGGACCACGGTAACAATCATTCCTCCTAAGCAAAAGTACAAGAATAAAAAGAATACCCGATAATCTACAACCAATAAAATTAACTTAATCATTTTTGAAAAAAATGTAAAGTAGTATAGTTGAAATAGCATAAGATATACTGCATATAAAAGCTGGAAGATCAATTTGGATTTCCATCAATTGCCCACCAATCATTGTACCAATTGCTTTTTGTTTTTCTTTATCTTTTACAATAATTATTGCATATCTTTGCATATTTGAAGCAGTTGGAGCTCTAATTCCGGCATCAAGAATTGTGTCAATTATTTTTTCGGGAATGTCTTGTCCAAAAACCCTCCATGTATCCTGATTCTTTCATTGATAACTCTTAAAGTTTCATTCATCATTTAATCGCCTTGTTACATAATTGAATAAAAATGGGTTTTTATCATGCGTTTTTTAACGTTTTTTTGTTACTTTATTTTTATGGTACTAATGAATAATAGACTCTTCTATTGTTTTTACCTTTATTTTCACATTTTATCAGCTTTATCTGACCCACTTCCTTTAGGTTTCTAACATGGGTTCCACCATCAGCTTGTTTATCAACACCCACAATTTCTACTATTCGAAGACTAGGTAAATTTGGTGGAAATGCTGCTGCCATCTTTATTACACCCGGAATCTTCAAAGCCTCTTCTCTTGGTAACTCGTACCATTTTACAGGAATGTCTTTTAAGAAAAGTTTGTTTGCCTTATCAATATACCTCTCCAAAATACTTCGATCAAAATCCTTTAGACTAAAATCAAAACGAACCTTATCTACATCAAGCTGATTACCTGTCACGAGAGCACCAGTTCCATTACACAAAAGTGAAGAGAAACAGTGGGCTGATGTATGACTTCGCATTAATCTATATCTTCTTTTCCAGTCTAATACACAATGAACTTCATCCCCTTTTTTTAATCCTTTACGATCAACTTCATGAGAGACTAGTCCAGAGAACTTACTAACATAAGCCACATTAAACTCGTCGTTAGTTTTCACAATTCTTCCAGTATCATAAGGTTGCCCACCTCCTTTCGAATAGAAGATTGTCTTATCTAGAACAATGTATCTTCCATCTGAGACAGAAATTACCGTTGTATCGCATTCCTTAAGGTAACTGTCTTTTAAATAGAGTAGTTCTACCATTAACTTTACCCTTCCATTATTTTGTTCAATTTCATTTTAAGCTACATTTATTAAAAAAAATATCTGTTATAGCTTTTTTAAGATATATTTTATTTAATACTATGAGTGGTGTTTGAGTTTCTATGAATTTATGGCGTGACATTCCAATTGGAGATAGCCCTCCGGATATAATTAATGTTGTAATAGAAGTCATAAGTGGTTCTAGGGATAAGTATGAATATAACCGTGAATGGGGAGCCTTCGTTTTAGACAGGGTCCTACATTCTCCAGTTGTTTTTCCTGTTGACTATGGTTTTGTACCTCAAACATGGTGTGATGATGAAGATCCCCTTGATGTCATGGTCTTAACACATGAACCTTTTGAAGTTGGATGTATAGTAAAAGCGAGATCCATTGGTGTTATGATATTAGAAGACGAAAGAGGGGAAGATCCTAAAGTTCTTTCAGCACCTATAGATGATCCAAGATTTGATGATATTCAGGAAATTACTGATGTTTCAAAAAACATGTTACGAGAAATACAAGAATTTTTCGAAATCTACAAAAGACTAGAGCCAAGAAAATGGACAAAATTCAAGACATGGAAGAATGCTAATGAAGCAAAAAAAATTGTACAAGAGGCAATAAAGAAATACAATAACTTAAAATTTGCTAGTTCAGAAGAATAAATCAGTTTGTAAAGAGTCTAGCTTTTTTTGGATATACGGTTTGATATAATTTAATCCAGAGATAACAAGTTCGTTTGTTACTAATATTGGAACTTTTCCCGAGCCAACATCGAACCACATACTACATTGAACATTATTTTTTTCTACATCAATTATTTTCAATGGAATACCAGAATCCTCAATGATCTTTCTTGTGTTCTCACATTCCGTATCGCCGTTTTTTATAAATAAATAAACCATGGGATTACTCAAACATAAACCTCTTAATACTCAAAACATTTCACATTACCTCTTCTAAGGTAATAAAGCTCATCAACAACTTTACCGAAAAGGTTAAAG
>JAUVYS010000112.1 GCA_030602965.1 Candidatus Bathyarchaeota archaeon
GAGGGAAAATCAATCATCATTGCCACTGGGACTTCAGCCAAATGGTTGGGCTTGAAGAGTGAAACGCGACTGAGAGGCAGAGGGGTTTCGGCCTGTGCCACGTGCGACGCAGCTTTCTTCAAGGACAAGAAGGTAGTGATCGTGGGAGGAGGCGACACAGCCATTGAGGACGCGTTAGCCCTGACCAAATTTGTAAGGGAAGTCAAAGTCATCCATAGAAGGGACAAGTTGAGAGCAGTTAAGATTCTTCAAGAACGAGCTTTCAAAAACCCGAAAATAGAGTTCGTCTGGAAGAGCACAGTCCAAGAAATCCTAGGCGAAGACAGGGTGGAAGGAGTACGGTTAAGGAAAGTAGGCTCAAATGAAGAGTTTGAGTTGGCTTGTGATGGTGTTTTCATAGCCGTCGGCTATAACCCAAACACGGAAATCTTCAAGGGCCAAATAGAACTTGATCGAGCAGGATATGTTGTTGCTGAGGATACTACAAAGACCAGCGTTGAAGGAGTCTTTGTGGCAGGTGATGTGCAAGATCATCGTTACCGCCAAGCCATTACGGCCGCTGGATCAGGGTGTAAAGCTGCTATAGATGCAGAGAGATACCTAGGGGCTTAAAGTTTGGTTCACATCTTAGATCGAAGTGGTAGAAGAGCTGTTTACCTCACGCGCGTTTAAACCGCAATACAAGATTTCTCTGCAAATTTGATAGCATTTCTAGAGCGATCCGAATCTTCAAATGTTGAAGAATCTTTTCGCGTTCTCTGTTGTGGCTTTATCAACTTGCTCTAAGGGTAGCTTCTTTATTTGAGCAATCTTCTGAGCGACAAGTTTTACAGCTATTGGCAGATTTCTCTTCTCATTTGGCCTTTTAATTACTCCATTTTCACCTACTGCAAGCCAAGGAGCGTCTGTCTCGAGCATTAATTGCTCCAGAGGGGAATCGCGGACTATTTTATTTAACCCTTTGCTTCTTAAAAGTAGCGTGTTTATCGAAATCATCCAGCCATTTTTTAACACACGTTGCAGCTGCATTCTTGAATTGTACATGTGCATCTGAACACGATTAACATCATACCTCTCCAAAATCGTAATCGTATCTTCCAACGCTTTTGTTGATTCACGTGCATTTCGTGAGTGGATTACTAAAGGTAAATTCAACTCATTAGCTAGATTAATCATTTCAATAAACAGTTTTCTTTGTTTGTCTCTCCATTCATTTTCTTTGATCCACCAATAGTCAGTTCCAGTTTCACCTATTGCCAAAATTCTCTCACGATTTTTCTTAATTATTTTTACGTAATCTTCTTTTTCTTGTTCAGAAACATATTTGATATATTTAGGATGTATACTCATTGTTGCAAAGACAAAGTTTGGGTAGTCTTTGACAAGCCTCACAGTTAGATCAAAATCTTTAGGATAAGCACACGAACTAATCACAGCGTCTAGATTTCTTTTACACTGTTCAATGACTTTATCACGGTCATTATCATAATTAGGTTGTTCAAGGTGACAATGCGTATCTATCAAGATGAATAAGGCACCACAATTCCGTTCTTACAGCCAATTAGATTTGAAATCCAAGTCTAATCTTCAGAATTTTAATTATATGTTTCTTCATTTTATTAGTTCTTGTAGAAACTTTTCTAGTTCTTGATCTGATTCATCGCCTACCATCTTGCAATAATACTTTTTATTAACCTTGTAAATCAAAAGGGGGTGACCATTACACTGCATAGCGATTTCTGAAAGTTCGTTCTTTTCATCTTTGCTTATCCATTTCCTTAGCTTTGACACTTGGATTAATAAAGGCGGTTTATCCTTAGGAAGAGCGATGAGGTCAACCGGTTTAATTTTTGCTCCTGGTCTTCCTCCTGCAGAATGGTAAGGTCTGAAACATGGAATTCCATGATCCCAAAACACTTTCTTGATGTAACCCTCTCTTGCAACTCCACGTCTATAATATTTGCTCATCTTTTTCATCCAGTGATTATAAGAGGTTACTTCTTTATCAATAACATCTAGCACTTCATTTATTTTTTTAACAATTATCTATAGTGAACTGTTATTTTATACATTTTCATATTTTTGTTTTTTTACCTGATTTTAACTTCTCTATTAGCGGTGGTGGAGGCTGTAATTAAATAAAGGAAAATGATCTACTCACATAGGAAGTTAATTTTTCCAATTAATATAGTGTTTTTGCTTCCATGTTAAGTGTTAAACCCTCACTATCAGATATAATATACATCAGAGCGCGATACTACTCACGAATATATTGATCATCTCTGATTAGAGCTGAGGAAACCCTCAGTATGTCTATATTTTAAATAATTTGCTATCGCGTACGATTAGGCTTCTATATCCATTAAAGTCGCTGAAATAATTGCGCCAACTACTGAAATTAACCCTGTGAAAAGAAAAAGGTGTGACACGGTAAAGATTTCTGCAAATATTCCAAAAAGGATTAGACTGCTTGATCTAAACGCATCTACAAATAAAAAGAGTAGTGCATTTGCTAATCCTAATTCATTTGACTTGACCGATCTGGAGACTAAATACGAAGCGATAGGATATATCGCACCGTGAGCCAATCCAGATAAACTGACAGCGAATAGTACATCATAATATTGTCCTCGAAATGTTATCAACGAAAGAGCTAGATTCAAAAATAAAGCTAATGTTGAAAATCGCTTTATACCAATCCTATTTTGCACATTTAGAAAAATGAGTACTCTCATCATGACAATCATTAATGAACGAATTATAATGAAGTTGATGTTTATTTCAGGATCCATTAGCAAAAAATTTTCAATAAAAAGCGGTAAATAAGATTCAACTACACCGAGAGCAAGAATCGTACAGGACAGAAGAATGCTTGCTGACATAAAATTTTTATTTTTTAATATGTGGCGAAAACTCGTTTTAAAACTCGTAGAGCTTAGAGGTTTTGGTAGATTTCTGAGTCCAACAAAAACCAAGATTATGCAAAATGCAGAAATTATAAAAGTTAGTAGAAAAACTTCTTTAATGGAAATTAGCGATAATAAAAAGTTCAAAAGAACAGGACCGAGTATTACTCCGAGAGAAGACATTATAGTAAAAATCGCAAATCTTTTTTGTCGTTCTTCTTTTTCTTTATGCAGATCTGAGAGAATTGATAATGAAACGGGAACAAACGTTGAACTCGAGACTCCCATAATTAATCCTGACAGAATCAACATGATTAAACTATCTGAGAAGAAATATAAGGCGCTAGATATTGATGAGGAGACTAAACTAATCAACAGAACCATTTGGCGATTTTTGTCTGATAGCGACCCAAAAGGGATTCTCAAAATTATTGCAGATATTGCTCCTGCTGAAATTATTATTCCAATTTCAGCAGCAGAAGCAAAAAAGGGAGAATAACGCGAATATATAGGTAATATGGGAATGAGAAGATTATATGCCGCCATCATACAAAGCGTAATAATACATAAGTAGATGAATTTATTATCTTTACCTGAATCCAAATTCTTTCGCCTCGTCTACTTGTTAAAAAAAATTCTAATTAAACTAATCATTTTTAACTTTTCCTCATATTACTTCAAAGACTCTGATTATTTCCTTTATCAACTTCTATTCCAGTTCTTTTCATTCTGCTTTTCCCCATTTCAATTCAAAGAATAGGTGTAAGGCACCGACCCTTTCGCGTGCGCACTCAACTAAATAAACAAAAGATGTTTCAAAATTGTTAAAATGAAGATACACTGAGGGTTTCCTTAGCCCTAATCAGAGACAGACCATTGATAAAAGCAATCGATCATTATATCTACTATCGTTCTTCAAAAATCACCCGCGTGATTTTATTTTTTTTGGTTGTTATGAAGGTTTTAATGTTGTGATCACCTACATCTATGTGGTTGTTGAGTTGCCTAAAGAAGAAAAAATCTATCTGGAAAAATCTAAGATTTCAATCAAGATTCTTGTCTCTAAAGAAACTTCAGAGGATGCTTGGTATAATTGGCGTGCCTTAGCTGGAGTCTTGGGAAGCAGGGATGATCTTGCTCTGAAGACCTATGTAAAAATACTGGAAATGGAAAAAGAGAAGATTGCAACAAGTGAACTCACGACTTTGCTAAACACACCAAAATACAGCATCAACAAGGTGTGTAATCAGCTTGAAAAACTTGGTCTCATAGAGGCTGAAAGGCAGTATAAGGGGCCGATAACGTTCAACTATTGGCGTCCAAAAAAGAAAGTACTGGGCGTCCTACGGTTGATACCACCAGAATATTTTAAGAATGGAAAGTGGCCTGACCAAACAAAGAAGAAACAGTCTGAAAGATAATTCGATCGATCGATGAGGTATGTCCAAAGATATTAAGACCATAAGAACGCAGTCACTCTGAGGGTTCCCGTCCGTCCAATCAGAGACTATCGATGACTAGATACAATCAATCATTAGGTTTCATCATATCGCGCGCGCACGATTCAGAAAACATATAATTTATGTGTATATTAATAAAAAAATGGAGTTTATTTCTTCAAGCAATGAATTTTCTTCTGCAACAACAAAACTAGGCAGGATAGTAATTAACAAAAGTGGCAAAAATATGGACAGCAAAATTACTACTGTTTTTTTGGTAAGAGTCATTATTCTTTCACCTCCTGTTCATTTCAGCTGCTGTTTTCCTTTGTAAGATGGTTTAAAAAAGAAAGACGCACCTCTAATGTGCACCAAAAATGAACAAGATATGATTCTACCAAAAGTACAAAAATCACATATTTCAAATATTCAATGTGGAAAATGAAGGAAAACACGTGGATAAAGTATTATAAAAAGCCCAGTCTTCAAGAACCAGTTGCTGTTGTTGGTTCTTCAGGACTTAGGTCAATAGGTACACTCGTAATAGAGTCTCTTGTTG
>JAUVYS010000126.1 GCA_030602965.1 Candidatus Bathyarchaeota archaeon
CCATACGCACACGATAACGGAGATGTTGGAAGCTTCGCCTTAATGGCAGCTGAGATATATACTGGACCTAATAGCAACAACAAGATCATAGTAACTGGAGCAAGCGCATACGGAAACTACCAGCCAATTGATACAGACGAATATTATGAAGTTCCATTGGAAGGTATGACACTAGTAGTAAACGCAATTGCCTGGCTTGCAATAGTATTAGCTCCTGCACCACCACCAGCACTAATTCCTGGATTTCCAATCGAAGCAATCATAATTGGTATCGCAATGACAACTGTTGCCTTGCTGATATTCAGAAAAAAACCATCAGTTCCAACATATTAAAAGTTTCAAATCCCCCTTTTTTTCTTTTTTTAATCTTTTTTTAGGATATAGTTTTTATTTTTAAGTTTTGAATATCTTATTATAATTCTAATTATTCATTCTAGTTAAAGAGGAAAATAGTTCATGAGTTTTACTGATAAGATTGAGGTCACAGAAACTGTGCCGATAGAATTGGACAATCCAATTATACTCATTGGCTTGCCGGATGTTGGATTGGTGGGAATTGTGTCAGCGATGCATTTGATTAATACTTTGGAAATGAAAGAAGTCGCTTATGTTGAGTCTGATCTCATGCCGCCCATGATTTTCATTCATAAGGGCGACATTTTTGAGCCCATTAGAATCTATAGTAAAGATGATTTACTGCTGGTAACTTCTGAGATTCCAATACCTACAGGATTGATTAAGCCTTTAATTAGAAGCTTAATTTTATGGGCGAAACAAAAAAATCCAAGGTTAATCGTTACCTTGGGAGGCATACCAGCGCCAAACAGGAGTGAAATCGATAAGCCGGAATGTTATAGTTTAGCTACTGATGACGAAGCAAAGAAACAGATTGAGAAGCTTAATTTGCAGAGTTTGATGGAAGGAATAATGGTTGGACCTTATCCTGTTGTGCTTAGGGAAGCGCAGAAGCATAATCTTCCAGCTGTCGCTCTTTTGGCTCAAGCATTCAGTAAATATCCTGACCCAGGAGCCGCAGCATCAATAATTGAAGTCATCGGGGATCTTCTCAACATAGATGTCAATGTTGATGAACTTCTGAAAAGCGCTGAAGAGATACGCGTTAAGACCAGAGACTTGATGAGAAGAACAGACAGAACGATGCAGCAGATGGGCAAGACCCAGGAACTTGAAATTCCAGCTATGTACACTTAGATTGGAGGTTAAGGAAATAGCTGAGAAGAAGAGACGTTCATACTGGGAAGAGTTTGAGGACATGTTTGAGGAGATGCAAAGAAGATTCGATAGAATGTTTGAACAAGTATTCGATGATTTCTATATAAATAAGCCTCTTATGGATATTGAACAGTGTATTCTTGAGCCTTTGGCAGACGTCCGTGAGGATGTAGCGGAGATAATTGTAACGATTGACCTACCTTTTGTTGATAAAAAGGAGGACGTCGATTTGGAACTGTTTGAGAAAAGCCTTGAGATCAGAGCCAAAACCCGGAAACCTATATGCTTTGAAAGATGGGGAACATCACAAAGAAAGATACATTTCAATGAATTTCGTAAAACTATTAACCTACCTAAAGAAGTAGACTCAAAAAGTGTAAAAGCGACATTTAAGAAGGGAGTTCTTCAGGTTCGACTGCCCAAAAAAGTGAAGAGAACTAGGATAGAAATCAAATGACATGAGTTCTCAGAGAGCCTTTCTTATAGATTGTTTTCCGTATATTTTTCTTATTTTGCCAATTGAGTCAACATCATCTGGACCTTTATCTTTGTGCTTCATCAAGAAGAGTTCTAATCGAAGTTCCGATGTCTCCAAACTTATTGAAGACCTGTAAAATATGATCGTCTGAAGCATTAGTGTGTTTCTTCATAGATTTCATAATCGTTACGAAACTAACATCAAGGGTACGAGAATCCGTCCTTGTGAGAGGAATGCCAATGATTAATCGAACAGCTGGTTCTATTTCTGACTCGTTCAGTTCTCGTAGGAAATTTGATACTAAATCTACCATTTCGTTTCGACTTGAAAGATTTTCTAGTTTTTCAGAGTTCAGCAAGTTCAGAGAAATTTGTCAAAGTTGTCACTAAATATTATTTCATGTATCTTCAAGTCTTTTCAGAAAGAGATTCCTCATAATCTCTAACTGCGGTGGCGAAGATTCGACCAAATTTTGTCAAAGAAATTCTCATCTTTTTATCATCCGCTTCTTTATCTACAAGTCTTTTTTGAAAGAGACGGTTGATTACCCTGCTGAAACGGTTCTTTGTTACAGGATCTGTTGAATCTTTATGACACCATTCAATTATTGTTTTAATTGAATCAGAAGTTCCACCATGCTTTTCGAGTTCTTGAAGTACTTGCTTATCTTCACCATTTGGCTGTTCAAGCCTGTAACCTGGAAGATAGATTTCTTGAGGTGGTAAACCTGGAACACTTCGTATTTTTGAGAACCATGCTTCAAATTCTGAATTCTTCTGAGAGGGTACATAGTATCCTCTCTCTTTTGGTGGAACAATGTAAACCTGAACGTCCTTAAACATTAGCGATATTGTTACTGTCGCTCCGTAAGCGTCTTTTGTGGTTGACGTAGAGTCGATGAGCACTCTGCGATTTTTTTCATCAACCTCTCTCTTCAGTATTCCATATAAAGCGCTAAAGGTGTCTTCATAGCTTTGAGGATTATACCCTATAGTTATAGTGCTTAATTTTCGTTTTCGTAGGGTTCGCATTAAGTCTTTTACATTTCTTTGAGAAATTAAACCATACTTGTCTTTCTTCCGATCATGAAGAAGATACACCTGTTCAATAGGGCATTCTGCTTCCCATCTATCGATGCCATCAAGAATACGTTGGTAGTCATATCCAACCATGCAAACAATAATGGTATCCGATGTTTTCAAGAGGAGGACTTTCCAGATTTTTTACTTATTCTTTTCCTATGAAGAAGCTGCTCAATTGATGGAAAAGTGTTTTCTTCGATTTTTTCAATCAGTCCATATTTACCGATATTCAATCGAAGCCTTCCTTTGAATCTTGTCACATACCCCTTTTGCACATCGATGAGCTCCCCTTGCTGAACCTTATTAATCAAGTCGTCCCATAAAGTCATAATGACTGTTCCAGTAATGTCTCCAACCAATACATCTACAACTTCATGATCAAATCCATCTTTTGTTATAACAGTTCTAGGTTTTTCTTTTTTTAAAACACGAAGACGTATATTCACTCCTTTAACCCTGTCTTCAAGTCCTCTCACAGTGTACAACATTAAATTTGTCAATCCATCTTATGTAACTTTAAAGAAGCTGAACCAAATAATAGGTCATTTACACTATCTTCTGTTATGAAATCTTTACAAAAAAAAGACACGCGCGGTAGAAGCCTAAAAGAGTCCCAATCTTTTTTCTGTTTCTCATCCTGAACCTTCGTTTCAGGCTTGGATTCGCCCCGAGTCCTTACCTACCACGTCAGTTTTTGGCGAGGAACCGTGCTTTCAGTAGGTTTTTACAAGACCCTTTCGAGTCCATATATCAATGCTTCAATCCTTCGCTCCATGCGCGTGGGCGACAATCTCTACACGATCTTTTTCCTACTAGGACTCCTTACTCACAACGCGATATTCCATTCAGCTTTCTTGAGAACCCTTTTCCAAGTTATCTCATTACTTACCTTATAGTTTCTCACTCTGCTTTCAGATTTGCACTAAAGCTCCTACAAGCTAATTATGGTATATTAGATTTCATATAGACATATGTTAACAATTTCTTGTAATCATAATGCAGTCAATACTATCTTTTTTTAAACGAAAAAAATCATAGCTATGTAAAAAACATTGAATTTCAACATAAAATATACGGTTTTTTTACATAAATTGTAAAAATTATCACTTGGATTTTAAATTTCAGTCAGAATCTTGACTGTACACTCAAATTTGTCATGTTTTTTGTGTGAATTTCAAGAATGTGTTAAGTCTCGGACATGATGCAAAATCTTCTGACATACAAAATTTTTTAAGAGTTATATTATCTACTTTCCACAGCTCTTCCGCTTTTGTTATTTCAGCGTAGCACTGTTTTTTTTCACTTAAAAAATTACATTTCATAATCTTCACCGCATTATCTTTAGGTTATTCAATGGAATTTAAAGTCAAATCATTCTGATTAATCCAAATCTATTGGAAAGATTTATGAGTTTTGTTTTAATCTAGGTTTCTGAGTAGTCGGGTGGTGTAGTGGTTAAGCATAGGAGGCTCTGGTGAAAAATGTTCGGAGAGACCTCCCGACGGGAGAAAATTATAGCTCGAATTCGAATCTCCCCACGACTACCATCAAAACATATTGAAATACGATCATTTTGGGCTTGTTTTAAGCAAAGAAGTTGTTT
>JAUVYS010000073.1 GCA_030602965.1 Candidatus Bathyarchaeota archaeon
CTTCAGAGTTGTCTTTGATATAATCATCTGCCTTCACTACTGATTTCAAAAAGCGCTCAGCTGCATCAGGATTGTTTTCTATCCAATCCTTTGTTGTAAGTAATATAAAGTAAAAATCCTTGCTCCCTTGCCAGTTTATTGCATTATCACCTAGTTCTTTTTTTATATAATAAACATTAGGATCCCATGTAAAAGCAGCATCTATATCATCATTTAAGATAGTCGCTACTATTTCTGATGGTTTTAAATCAACAAGCTCTACATCTTGAAGTGAAATACTGTTGAATATTAAAAACTCTCCAAGAGAAAACTCGGCACCGCTCTTTTTTGTGACTCCAATCTTTTTCCCTATTAGATCATCTAATGTTGTAATCCCTTTATCTTTTCGAGCGACTAATTCTTTAACTTCTGTGGTAGCAATAGTTCCCAGTACTCTAAGGTCTGTATAGTTAAAACTATTTGTGACAAAAACAAAACCGGCTGAAGTGGAAATATCAGCTTCCCCATGTATAAGGGCATCAGCAGCAGCCTTACCAGATTGATAATCGTTTATTGTCACTTCTAAACCATTCTCTTCAAAGTATCCCTGATCTTCAGCAACATAAACAAGAGCTCCAGCTTCTCCGGCATACGCTGCCAAAGTAATTTTCTCAACAGGTCCGGTATATTCTTCTGGCTGTTCTTGAATATACCAAAAATAACTTCCAATACCTACTCCTATAACTATAATAGCTAAAACCATAATTCCTATTGTTTTTCTCTTCATTTTTTCACTTCTTTTCTATCTGTTTTCTTTTGGGGTTGAACTCCATTTTTCGCATTCATCCTGCTTTTAGCTAGCTAGCCAAAAAAACTCCTGAATATCGCACTCGCGAACCTTTTTTAGAATTCAAAATGACATCTCCTTTTCAGAGGTTAAAGCCTACAATTTATAAACAAATAATAGTAAAATATATTTGTTATGTTACTCACAAAGTAACAGTGAGGTTTTTGTGGTTCATATGTCTTCGGAAGATGCAATGTTAGACCGCCTCACGGAATATGGACTGACATTTGTACAAGCCAAAATCTATATTATCCTCACAAGGTTTGGAGGCGCTAAACCAGGAAGGGCGGCAGATGAGCTAGGGGTCCACCGCTCTGAAGTGTACCGTGTCTCGAGAGAGTTGGTAAAAAAAGGCGTCGCTGAGGAACACAAAGGTAGACCAATACGGTTTACACCTGCACCTCCCAAGGAAGCACTTAACACATTATTAAACGAGCAGGAGGAGAGAATCCGGCACTTGAAAGAGAACGTGCCCACTCTTGTTGAATGGCTCAATTCACAGGCACAGACTAGATATGAAGAACTTTCAGTATTGCTGATAGAGGATGATGAAACCGTCAGCAACAGCCTTTCGAAGCTGCTCAAAAGCGCAGGGCACAAGGTTGAAGAAGCCAAGACAGGAAGCGAGGCACTGAAGAAGAATCGCGAAAACCATTATGATATCGCTCTGATTGACATCCGGCTGCCAGACTTCGATGGCACCAAGCTTCTCAAGCAGTTGAAGAAGAAGAACCCGAAAATCGTGGAGATAATAATAACTGGATACCCTTCAATTCAAAACGCTATAGAAGCTGTGAACGAAGGCGCAGACGCTTACCTAGTGAAACCAATCAAACCCGCAGTCCTCTTATCCAAGATCAAGGAGAAGATGAAGCAGAAAAAATAGAGATCATGAATGGAATAGAGTCAATAATGCTCTATTTTGACGTGTTTGATTGATGGTTTTTTTCATTTTCTCTTTCTTTTTTTTCTTGTTTCTCCTCAAATTTTTTTGCGCGTGTCTTTATCCATTTCTCCACCTTCTCCTCAGCCATCTTCTCAGCTTTCTCTTGCTCCTTGAGTTTCTCTGCTACAAGCTCTAAAAGCTCATTGGGCTTCACTGGCTTGATTATGTATGCGTCTGCACCGAGATTCAGGGATTCCACCGCGTTGTCCAGGTCCGGATAACCCGTGACTACTATCTTTTTCATCTTAGGATAATTCCCATCCATATCAATCAGTAGTTTTGTGCCTTTCATGTCTGGAAGCCTAATGTCAAGCAACGCCAGATTATAGAACTTGTTCTTAGCTTTTCGTATGGCCTCTTTCCCATTCTCAGCAACCTCCACGTGGTACCCTTCTGAGGAGAGGAGGCTTCTCAAGCTCTTGAGAAGTTGTTTATCGTCGTCAACGATGATGATTCTCTTTTCCACCACTTCAACTCACCTCCCTCTTCATCGGAATTCGAACTGTGAAAGTACTACCTTCATTTACTTTACTTTCCACGGTGATACTGCCATCATGAGCGTCTACGATTCGTTTACAGTAAACTAAACCCAGACCTATTCCACGCGTTTTTGTTGTTGGATAAGGCTTTAAAAGCTTAGACATGTTCTCTTCAGGTATACCGACACCTGTGTCCTGTATAAATATTAAAACGTCTTTTCCTCTCTTGGATGTTTTTATCGTTAGGTCTCCACCTTCTTGCATAGCTTCTACTGCGTTGCTGATTATATTTATTAAACATCGTTTCATCAACACTAAATCAACCACAGCCTTCAAACGTGGTTGAACACTAACAGAGACTTTGATGTTTTCCAGAATATCTACAGACGAGATTGAGCTATCTATTAATTTTTTCAGACTGGTTGAAACGAATTTAGGCTTCAGCGGCTTCGAATACTCCTGCAAGTCAGAGATAATCATATCCATGTACTCAACAGAATCTTCAATAGTTTGCAACGGTTCTTCCAGTGCCTGCGTTTCCATAAGGAATCTTCTTTGGGAGGCTGGTACAGACTTCAACCTCTTCTTAGCCAAATGTAGCGTGTTATAAATCACCTGGAGAGGATTACGAAGATCGTGGCCAACCATCGCAGCTGTCTCACCAATAGCAGCCATACGCTCTGCATCACGAAGTTTCTTGGTTCTTTCTTCAACAAGCTTCCCCAACTCCTCAGAGTGCTGTTTAATCTCCTTCTCCATCTTCTTGCGCTCAGTGATATCTCTTCCATAAAGATTCACGTAACCAGCATCCAAGATAGGCGTAACAAAGAACGAGTAAACTTTATCTTTGAACCTCACTTCCCAAGAAAAGCTTGATTCTTTCTCGAATGCTTCAGCAACAATTTCTCTACAGAACTTGCAAGACTTACCTCCAATCTCACAACCCCAATACTCCAAAAACTCTCGGCTTGCTTTGTTAGCATAAAGAATGTCATAATCACGACTAATCCTCAACACAGGGTTTTCATTTTCAGATGGAAACTTAGCAAGATTCTCAATCTCCTTCTCCATCTTCTTGCGCTCAGTGATATCTTTTGTTATAGCCATAAAGGATACAGGGTTACTTGAAGGATCTTTGACAACGCTTGCAGAAAGCTCCGCTTGAAATTCACTTCCATCCTTCCTCAAGAAAGTATATTCTATGTTCTTTATTGAGCCCCGCTTCATTGTCTCCTTCATGTTTTTGATGGCTCGCCCATGGTCTTTCTTTGCAATTAAAGTTAAAGCACTCTTACCGATCAATTCGTTCTTTGATGAATATCCATGCAAGTCCAATGCTGCCTTGTTGCAATTCGTTATGTTTCCATTCAAATCGCTCATCGTGATAGCTTCTGGAGAAAAAGTAAAGGCACTCTCAAACTCTAACGCCTTCGAATGATCAGGGTCATGTTTTTTCCGATCCATGATTTCTTCTCCCTCTTCACTCTTGTGATCTATTCTTCAAAATTGAAATGTGGTCTTGGAATTTGAGATCTGGCTTCTCGTCATATCGTATTTGAAACTTCTTACACACCTCTTTTATTATCAGCGTCTCCAAGGTGTAGGCTCCTGAGCCCAGTAGGTTCTTCAGACACAAGCTGAAGACGTCGAGGTTGTGCGATATCTCTTTCTGTTTCATGCCGTGGCTTCTTTCTAGGTGCGTCAGAACGGTCTCTGCTGCTACTTCTCCTAAAATTATCCTCAGAACTTGGAGGATAACTTCTACTAATACTCCGTCGAAACTCTGTTTCTTGCTAGCAGAAACCAGAACTCATCCCTCTACCATGATTCTTAATAATACAGACATATTAATTTTGATAAATACGTCACATTGAAATCGCACACGTGAATTTGAAAGCTTCATTTTCGATTTGGTTAGATCGCGCGCGCGATTGTTTTTCAGTTAGTTTGTTTCAGGTTGTTTTATTGGAACAAAAAGTAGGAGCAATAATGCACATAATAAGCAGAAAGCTCCTCCTATTAGAAAAGCTGTCTCAAAACTAATCATGTCCCATATGAAGCCGAATACGAATGGACCTGGAATATCACTGAGACCGACAAGCATTTTATATGTGCCTATTACTTCAGCTCGTTTGTCAACTGGGGCAAGGTCGGCAACCCAAGCCTGAACAGTTGGAGAATAGAGACCTTGGTATATGCCATGCATCAAAAAAAGTATACTGACCGTTAATATATTGAAGGCGAAAGCGAAGCCGAGAGTCATCACTCCTAAAATGATCATTCCAGCTACTATTGGAGTCTTTCATAATTTTGAGCAATTGATGATCTAAGTCTTCTAGGAATGCATATTCTTTAAGCACTGTTTTAATTAGATCCCTTTGTGGGAGGAATATATGTAGGAAAATTTGAAGATGGAGCAGTTTATTGGATGATAAGTTCATCTCTATTAGCGATTATATTAACAATTACGACAAGCGAAATATCAATGGGAACAGCCATCCTTTGGGCAATATTTTTATTATTTTTCACGACATTTGGAGCATTGGGCGGATTAATTAGATCCAAAATCTTTCGCAAATGGTTGATCTTTTAATTGTTAAGAATATTTTATATTTACAAGATTCATCCAATATTTTTTATATTTATTTTCAAGTTCATTTTTGAATATTTCAAGCAATAATGCAGAAATAAATAATGGATATGTACAGATTTTTAAAAAGAGATCTTTATCGTACGATGGGATGATTTTTACTTCAATATCTGGTTTTCTCAAAAATTTAATTTTTGACGAAGAAAAAATTGCAATAAAATCATTGTGTACAAAACGACACAATGTTTCATAAGTAGTCTTAAGATCAGGCTCTTTCCATTTCTTATTCTTAGGTTGCATAATTTTTGATGTATAATTAACTAAATCTTTTTTACTAATTTGTGGACGTTTCCCTTCTAACCATTCTTTTGCCTTTCCTTTATTAAAAACAAAATAACTACATAACCCTACAATTTCTGCAAGGTTTCTCTCAAGAATTCTTGTATCATAATAATATCCTCTGAGAGTTAAGCATCTGATAGCTTGCATTCTTTGTATAACTTGTGGTATTAATAACAAGATTGCGACATTTTGAAAAGTTCTCATTTCTTTCTTAGCATAACTCAAATCACAAAGAAAATCATATATTTCAATTAATAAATTGAATGAATGTTCGTAACAATCAAACTGTTTCTTATGGTAACGAAGCGATTTTTTCTGAATATTTTCTTCAATACTGAGGAAAAAATTCAAATCCTCAATGTCCTTCATTTTTTTCTCTCTCATTTTTCTATTTAACATTACGATATACTGTTAAATAACAATGTTTTTTACTGAAAAGAAGCTCATTTTGGGCTTTAACTAGTTATATATCAATAAACTAACCAAATTGATGTTTTATACTTCTCATTCTGTTGGATTGCTTTAAATCAGCTTTTCTTTCTTCAGGTCAGCCGATTCAACATTGGCAACCAAGACCTGCTTCTTCCCTTACATAGGAGGAAAATTCAACTTACTCAAGACGCTTCTGCCACTAATTCCTCCGCATCACATATACGTGGAGGTCTTTGGAGGAGCTGCAAACCTCTTGCTCAACAAGCCTCCTAGTCCCGTTGAAGTATACAACGACATACATGGTGAGCTAGTGAACTTGTTTCTTGTGGTTCGTGATAAGCCAGAGGACTTCGTTAAGCGTTTCAAACTGATACTTTACAGTCGTGGTCTTTATAAAAAATGGTATGATAATCAGCAACTCAAGGATCCTGTAGAGAGAGCAGTGCGCTTCTATTATTTGATGCGTTGCAGCTTCGGAGGCACCTTCAACAAGGGCTAGGCTTATCTTGAACTTCAACCTTCAATGTCGTCAGACAAACAAAATTTTTTTCCGGACAATAGAAAAAAACATTGTGCCTACAAAAGCAGAGGAAGCGATAACAGACTCTGCGAGCTGTACCTTCATGGATGATAAGACTGTGTTTAAAGGGTCAATCTCTTCTTAATAAATCGGAGGAAGAGGTTTGCATTCCATCCCAAAAATGAGTGATAAGGAGGTTTCATGGCTTTTTTCAGGTATATTAAAGATGACGTCGCTTGCGCATGTAAATAATTACTATTATTATTGGAGCAATAATGAAGATGTACATCAGGCTGTCCAAGTTGGTTATTTCTTCC
>JAUVYS010000163.1 GCA_030602965.1 Candidatus Bathyarchaeota archaeon
GTTTTTTCGCGTTCAGTAACCAGAACTCGCCTTTAATGAATCCCTGAAATTGAGCATTCAAGCCGTGCATGTTAGCATCCTCGAAGGCTCCATAAACTGCCGTCAAGATGTCGTTAGGCTCCCACTCTAAAACACTTGAGACCATTGTTCCAAGCGTCTCGGCTTCGGGGATCGCCTTAAGTTCCTCTGCGGTTAGGTCTTTTCGGTAGTAGGTCTGACGGGCTAACTGGATCAGCCTACGCATTTCGTTAACTATGTATTTTCGGCGGTCAGCCGTAGCTTTTCTTTCAAGTTCTTCAGGTGTCAATTTAAATCATCTCAAAAAAAGAGGTGTTAGTTTTGCGCCTCTTAAAATCCTCTATTTGTTGGTTGAGAGTTTTGATCCGTAACTTTTTAAATTCTTCAATAGGATTCGGAATCTTATGTACTTTGCAGTATTTTTCGACCAGTTTAGGGTAAATGTTAGAGTGAAGAAAACCCTCTTTAACTTCCGTGTCAGAATAGCAACACCATCCACATTCGGGGCACACCTCAAACTCTCCCTCTTTAACAAACTCGTAGCCGACATATTTACAGTGAGTACAATACCAAAGCATTCTAGGTTTACCGAAAAAATCGGTCTGCACAGTTTTAGCCACTTTGGAATCCTCAAAAAAATGGTGAGGGATTTTGCGGAGCGATGAGCCGAGCCGAGCACAATTCCCCTCTGCGCAGAGGTACAACCATGAGGCTCACGTAGTAGGCTGTTTATCTCGTCTCCCCATAACTGGACTCCGCACATATCCCTCAATAAAAAGAGTGGATGGTTTTGCTTAATCTACCTCATCCCATTCAGTGCCCCAATCTATTTCCAAGCCTTCTAGGACAATCTTCATCTTGTCTCTAGTATCCCTGATCTCTTTAACTCGTTTGTCCCATGCTTCCTGATCTATCTCCTCCTTAATTGCGTCCCTCACAATCTGCTGAAGTACGGGAGGCTCCAAAGCATCAAGCTCCACCGCATCAGACCCGCCAGTATCCGCCACAAACTTTGCATAACGGGCATCACTTGTCTTCGCTGGCATCGGAGGCAAATTGTATTCTTGAATCTGCTCCAGACTAAGAGCGATCCGCTTCACGGTCACATCCGCGCCGTACCGAGTGAGACGCGCCTGAAGGTCACGAGTAATATCCATTCCAGACGGGTCATAATCGCCACCGTACAGAATGATACACTCCTGATCTGGGTGCCTTCTAAAGCGGTTAACAGCATCAGCGATATACGTGAAGCTGGAATAGCCCTTTGATGGACAAGTCTTAATTTTGAATTCTTTAGCCTCATCGGACACAAGCCGACTCAAAGCGTCCTTCTCAACCCATACCTCAACAAACTTTGGCTGTGTTTCCCACATAGCTAACTTAAAATATTTGTAGCATTCTCTGAAAGCCTCTTCCCATTCCTTCATACATTCTTTCGGGTCTTCGCTAGTATCATCTGATCCGATGGTTGTTCTTGCGCGATCCTCAATCCTGCGGTAGTCAACATCCCTGTTCTCTCGCGCCTTCACCAAAAGACGCGACAAACCCTTATACTCATTCATCGTATTTTTTATTATCAGTTTGGCGACAAGCCTGTAATAGATTTGCCTGAGAGTCATTTTCGTTTGGTACTGCTCAAAAATAGCGTTAACCTCTTTCACGATTAGGTTATATTTCCAGCTAACCATCACAGTTCACCTCAAAAAAAGAGAGACCAGTTTTGCTGTCTCTAAATTGAAAGAGGGTTTATCTTAGCAAATTTTTTCAGTTCTTTCCTCTGTTCAACGATTGTTATGGAGTTGCTACAATGTTGACAAATCAGCGTGTCACCTTCTACGGTCATATCGTAGCCACATTCTAAGCATTCCAGTTCGTTGTATTCCAGTGAGACCTCTTCAACCTGCGGATTAAATGTTTTTTCTTGTGTCATTTTTCCTTCTGAGTAAATTTCTTTAGCTTCCTCTTCAGTCTTAGCTTCCACTAACCATGTTTGACCTACAATTTTCGAGATCATAACCTCAAAGACTTTCATGTTTGTTTCCTCACACATAGACAGGCTAGTTTTGCTTAATCTGTGTCCTCTTCGTTGTCTCTCAGAACTTCCACTACCTCATTTTCTAGGTTGTAGTAAACTTCACCATATAGCAAGGTGTTAGGTTGCTCTGCCTCTTCCCCTTCAATGTCGCCTTTCACCGTATAACTTCTCGCCATCTTGTCTATGAAAGGATGAGCCTCCCTAATAGCCTTCTCCACCATGTCAATGATTGTGTGAGCTATCGCCTCATATTTACCCAATATCTTCACCTTCAAAAAAAGAGTGACAGGTTTTGCGGTTCTTTAGCTCTCAATAATTTGGTCTATGAGTGCCCTTTCCTCTCCAGACTCCAAGCATTTAATCGCATTCTCTCGTGCTTCTTCCTCATTGTTAGCCTCAACAACAAAACTTTGTAAGTCAACAATAAACTCTTTCATGTTTGTTTCCTCAAAAAAAGAGTGGCTAGTTTTGCTAACCTTTCTTTGTCTTCAAAAGATTTTCTACTTGTTCAAACCAATAGTCAGCCCTGACCGCAAGCTTATTTGTCACTTCATCATGGGTAAGAAAGAGACAAATTCGCACCCCTTCAGGTCTAAGCTCAATCTTTTCAACCTGCAAGATTCATTCCTCAAAAAAAGAGTCGCCAGTTTTGCATAATCAGGTTTTATAGAACTTTTTGATTTCATACAGTTTCTTTAATGCCTCTTGTATGTGAGGGTTCTCATATTTTATCTGCTCAAGTTCCCGTATTGCCTCATTTAGTAACCTGCCAAATCTCGACAACCTCTTGACAATATTTTCAAAACCCATGTTTGTTTCCTCAAAAAAAGAGTGGCTAGTTTTGCTAGATTACCACTTAGCCTCTTCGCCAACAAATCTTACTGGATACCCCATTGAATCTAAATGAACTTCAGGTTTCTTAAACATTCTAGTTACAACCGTCACCTCAATGACGAAAAACTCTTTGTTAGGAAGAACCACAGTGTACCTTTTCTTTACAAGAGCCATTATCTCATCCTCAAAAAAAAGAGTGGCTAGTTTTGCTTAATCCTTTTTCTCCAGTAGTTCCAACAGTTCTAGGAAGAAGGGTTCTGAAAGTTCACCTTCGAT
>JAUVYS010000173.1 GCA_030602965.1 Candidatus Bathyarchaeota archaeon
TGTACCTACTGGAAAGTTGTCTGCTAATTGCCCAGGTTGCGGAGCACATCTCACACCGGAAGCGACCTTCTGTCCCAAATGTGGCAGAAAAATAGAATAAATCACGCGTGCAAATTGTACCGTGAGCTAATCTTCTAACAATATTTACATAGCATCGATCGAAAATCAATCATACTGAGGGTTCCCTCAGCTTAATCAGAGTCACACAAAAAAATACAGTTAATTGTTCATATGATTATACTCATGACTATTAATAATGCGGCGGTTGTTACAGCGTCTGCAATAGAGCTCTCAATAGGGATTACAAAGTTATCTGGGTCCCAACCTCTCTTGTAAGTAACAATAGCCACCCCAAATGAAACAATGATCATTATTGACGCAGCTAAAACATTAACAAATAAAAGCTGTAAAATAAGCTGCCCAAACACTAGCAAGCCTATCACTCTAAAAATAAAGATAACAGACGGAAATACTAAAAAAAGAATGAGTGAAGCAACCCACGTGCTCAATATTTCAGTTAAATGTTCTTTAATGGATAAAAAAGATGACGTCATTGAACCTAATGCTAGTTTTGTTGTGGCTGTAGATCCTATAATAGATCCAAGACCACCAATTGTAGTTATCAAAGCTGGATAAATCACAAAAATTTGAGGTTGATTTCCAACCACCCCCATTATTTCAGTAAGAATCATACCAGTGACATTCATTATTATCGAAATTAGTCACAGTGTAATTAGAAACTCTCTTATTGTTTTTGTGAAATAGGGGGCGCGTAAGTCCTTTGAGAGATAAAACATTGATATTGTCAAAAAAAGTAGATCAATAAGAAGCAGTACGTAATGACCTTGCGGACCCATTGCGAAATACAGGTTCAACATTAGGACATAACACATTATCACAATAACATCTGCTATGGTAGATATAATGGGGTAAGTTATCACATCAGGATCAAGGCCTTTTTTGAAAGCAATTATTGAAATCAAAAGCGCAATGGGTGTGATGAATAATATAGATAATCCCATCGTTGAGATAACCACAATCATAATAGCTATTAAGTCGATATTAGCTATCCTCAAAACCAGTGTATTGAAAAGATAAAATGTAAAACCTACTGTCATACTGCTTATGAATGTTAATACCACAACTGAGTGAAATAGATGGTAGAATTGTATGGTGTTTTTCCTAAATTTCGGAGTAATAGTTCCAACATGTAACGCTGTACTCATCTGAGCACAAAAGATACCTCCAATTGCTCCTCTGATACTCAAAATTGAAGGAAATAAAGGAAGAATCCAAGTTGCATAAGAAAAAACGTTTTGATTTAAGGCCAGAATAGTTCCTGTTAACAAACCCATTAAATTAAAGGAGAGCGAGAGAATGGATTGGCCAAAATTCTTGAGAAAGCTGACTATTTTGGTTTGGTAAGTCATCATTTTCACTTCCTTCCATTCCTCTTATTCTCCATGTACTCGTTTCAGGATCGACTAAATCAGTTTGGCGCGAGTTTGGTCTTATTTTTGAAAGCTCCCTTTCTATGTTTGTTAATGTCAAGATCAACTAGTCATCCGCTTTAAAATCTTGTATAAAGAGCATTCTTAAGAGTCTTTCGTCAAAATTGAAAAAGCAGTTTCATCGCTTGCCAAAAACTATTTGTGTAATTCTTATTAACTTACAAACTTGAAACTTCTATAATAACATTAAATCAAGAAAGGAACTTTTGGTGAAGTAGTTGGTTTCAGCTGGTAAAGTATTTAAATTGAAAGAGCAAACCGGCTTTCAGTCATTAGCTTCAAAACTGAAAAATCTTAGGAGAGAAGAAATTTTCGATGAAAAACCACATAAATTCAGTCTTTTAACAGATGTTCAAGATCTGTCTTTAAAGGACAATGTTTTAAGTGGGGTTTTTTCTTGGGATTTAGTAACTTACGTTTCTCATCGAGGCGAACGAATTCCTATACCAAAAACCATTGAAGCTCCTTTTTCATTTACTAAAAATAAGGACAGCTTCTATGTAACTATAGTTGAAAGGAAGGTTCTTGCGAATAACATCGCAAATCAATTAAGTGAAGCCTTGTTCATTACTTCGGGTCACATTGTAGAAGCAAAGATATCTCCTGAAGTTTTGAAAGAGTTCCATGAAAACAATCCAGAGGATACAAAAGTAATCTTCTTTGATGATGTTGATATTCCAAACATCAATAAACTCTCCCTTTATGGTTCAGCTCTTATGAATACGGCTCTTTACAACGATTATTGTGATCATGGTAAGATATGGTATATCGTCTTTACTTCAAAAAAACATAGAAACATAGTAGGCCTTACTAGAAACGCTGTAGTCACAATCTTTAATCAGATAGGAGACATTGAATTCCTGAACTATGTAACAGATGAGATTTTTCCTTTAATAGAATGATAAAGCGCTAATTCTGACTTTGTTCTATTTAAGGAAGTAATTCTCTTAAAATATTCAGGTATTTGTAGTCTTCTTCTAATGATGGTTCACAAGAGGTTGTCTCATACCATTCGTTGAAAGAGCAGAATAGAACATAATCTTTCTGTAACACATCCGTGTAAGATTCTACAACAGTTTGATAGAAAGGTATGCTAACTGACTCCCGGTCTTGAATTGATGTAGCATAAACTGTATTGTTAAATTTTAATTGGACAGCTATCGATGAATATTGAGTCTGTTAGTTCCAAAAAAATTTTTGAGCAAAGTATGCTTGTAAACCGCTTTTTACAGCATCTACACTGGGTATTTCACTATCGTAACTCATGCCAAAACTGTACATTAAAGGGGTATACACGTCAACCACATCGAATATGTTTGTAATATTTCCAAGAGATGTGATGACATTATCTTCAACAGTCATCTTCAAAATAAGCCAATAAGAGAACAGAGAATAGCTTT
>JAUVYS010000077.1 GCA_030602965.1 Candidatus Bathyarchaeota archaeon
AAAATATCTGAATTCTCTAAAACTAAAGAAGGAATTACCTGAGGTCGGTGAAGACATTAAAGTCATGGGTTTACGTCGAGATAAAGATATAAAATTGACAATCGCTGCAGCTTTCATAAGTAGTATAACCCCTGATAAAGATCATTATCTGAACATTAAAGAGGAAATAAGAAACAGAATAGCAGATCTTGCTGTAAAAATAAATGATAATCCTGTTGACGTATTCGTTAACATGGCTGATGACCCTTCAAAGGACGCATTCTATTTAACTGTCACTGGAACCTCGGCTGAACAGGGAGATGATGGAAACACTGGAAGAGGAAACCGTGTCAATGGATTGATCACTCCTTTAAGACCTATGTCATTGGAAGCAACTGCTGGAAAGAACCCAGTGAACCATGTTGGGAAAATATATAATGTACTTGCAGGACGGACTGCTAGAAATATTTATGATCAGGTTGATGGTGTGAAGGAAGTCTACGTAAAAATCTTGAGTCAAATAGGTATACCAATAGATGAGCCGATGATTGCTGATGTGCAATTGATTTTAGACAAAGGCACTTCCTTACAGCAGATCAAGCCTACCATAACTGCCATAGTTGATGAACAGCTAAATGACATTAAAAAGATAACCAATTTAATTTATGAAGGCAAAGTAACGCTATTCTAGAAAGCGGGTAGGTTTTGTATCGTCATTTCATGTTTTCATGAAAAATGTTACTTTATAATAGGAGTAATCAAATATTTCAATCTGGAAGTATGAAACATGTCTGAAAAATCTAGACCTAAAGCAAAATTTTTTACAACACTTCCTAATGGAGATTACCTAAATTTTGCAGTCTGGCAAGGAAAAGCGGATCCATCCGCGGAAGTATTCACTGTCCAAATTAGTCACAAAGAAGGTGAGATCTGGGAGACAGTTGGGCGGCTTGCAATATATAGAACTTCCGAAGGTGTCTATTCTAAACTTCCTGAACGCCAAACGTAAACTAAAGGTCAATTTAATCCATAAGACGGAATAGTGAGATCTCCAACTTCAATGATTTAATTGGACTAATCGAAATGTCACTTCAAATGAAGAAATTAGCTGTTCTAGCTGCTAAAGAGGCAGGGAATATTCTCTTAGAAAATTTTAGTAAAAAGAAGATTATAAAGTCTAAATCTGGCGGAGAGCTAGTTACAGATTCAGATATCAAAAGTGAAGAAAAAATCATTGGTTTAATAAAAGAAAATTATCCTGATCATTCCATACTACCTGAAGAAAAGGGAACATTGAAGAAAAATTCTGATTACACCTGGATAATTGATCCTTTAGATGGAACTCATAATTTCATTCATGGTCTTCCTTTATTTGCTGTCTCAATAGCCCTAGAGTATAAAGGTGAAATAGTGTTAGGGGTTGTGAACATTCCTTTCTTCAACGAAGTATATTTAACCGAGAAAGGAAAAGGAGCTTATTGTAATGGCACAAAAATTTCTGTTTCAAAAAAGAACCTCAAGGAAGCCTTTTTATTATATGGAAGTAGACTTTTGAAAAAAGGGAAAATTGAAAAGCCCTCTTTTTTCAACTTAGTTGACTCGGTTTTTAGAACTAGAATAATCGGGGCAACAGCTGTTTGTCTTACATTGGTTGCTTCTGGTAAAGCAGAAGCCTATGTCACACTTGGTAAACCAGAAGATGTTGCAGGTGGATGTTTAATACTTGAAGAAGCCAAAGGAACTATAACTGATCTAAATGGTAGCTCTTGGAATCCTTACATGAAAATGTTTGTGGCTTCTAATGGTAAAACACACGAAAAAATGTTGAATATTTTGAGATCAGAATAAAAGTCTTAATCTCATCTATTATTTCAGATTTATTTTACAGTAACTGACTTTGCAAGGTTTCTAGGTTTGTCTGGATCGAGATTTCTTTCTACTGCAATATAATAAGCTAAAAGCTGCAATGGAATAATAAAGGGTATCGGAGATAGGACTTCAGGAAAACCTTTGGGAACTTCAATATAATCGTCTGCCAATTGCTTAATCTCTTCATCCCCCTCTTCTATAATAGCAATTACAGAGGCTCCTCTTGCCTTCATCTCCATGATGTTGCCAATTATGGTTTTATGCGTGCCGTCCATTGGACATACAAATACAACAGGGAAACCAGGTTCAACTAAACTTATTGGTCCATGTTTGCTTTCTCCTGCTGGAAAAGCTATTGAAGGAATATAAGCTATCTCCATGAGTTTCAATCTCCCCTCATAAGCGGTAGCTGTGCTTATTCCTCGACCAAGGAAAAAGAATGCTTTTGCATCCTTGTATTTCTTCGCAATCTGTTTCACTTTCTCAGCTTTTGTGTCAATAATCTCCTTTACAGCATTTGGTATATCTTCTATCTTATCAGCTAAAAGATCCATCTCATCTTGTGATACTTTTCCTCGCTTCTTTGCAAGTCTGATGGCCAGTTGAGTCAAGATTGAAAGTTGAGAGGTGAACGTTTTTGTTGCTGCGACTCCAATTTCTGGACCTGAATGCTGGTCAATGTATATCCTTGAAATCCGGGTTAAGGTTGAATTGATAACATTAGTTAGAGCAAGGATTGTTGCTGCTTGTTGTCGAGCGTATTCTACAGCTGCTAAAGTGTCTGAGGTTTCACCTGATTGGCTAACTGCCAATATGGTGCTATTAATGCTTACAGCTTTGCCCTGTTGATCAATAAATTCTGAGGATATTGCTGGATAAGATGTCAAGAAAGCTAGTTTAGAAAATATGTAGGAAGCAGCTAAACAAGCATGATACGAAGTACCTGCAGCTACGAGAAATATTTCAGTTCCACGATCAAGAAAGGTAGTCATTAAGTCAAGATAGTGTTCTTGCAATCTGAGACTGTCTCGTAAACGTTCTGGCTGCTCGTGGATTTCCTTCAGCATAAAATGTGGATAACCCTCTTTTTTCGCCATTTCAGGATTCCAATCAATAATTTTCTGCTTCCTTGTAACTAGTTTAAAATCAGCGGTTTTTCTGATTTCATAACCTTTTTCTGATATTATTACAAGTTCTCCATTTTCTATTATTACAGCTTTATTTGTAAGTGGTAAAAATGCTGGAATATCTGAGGCAAAATATATTCCGTCTTCACCAACACCAATAATGAGTGGGCTTTCATTTCTCACGCAGATTATTTTATCAGGCTCTTTTGTTGAAATCACTGCAATTGCATAAGAACCATCAAGCCTTTTCACAGCTTGATGAACAGCTTTTATTAAATCAAGCGAAGGATTTTTATCCCAAATCTCCTCAATTAAATGCGGAATTATTTCAGTGTCAGTTTTAGATTTAAAATTATGACCATTTTTCTCAAGTTCCTTCTTCAACTCTATAAAATTCTCTATGATTCCATTATGTATGACTGCGATCTTTCCCTTACAATCAGTGTGTGGGTGCGCGTTAATTTGTAATGGAGCACCATGGGTTGCCCATCTTGTGTGTCCAAAACCTATGCTTCCGGGTAAATCGTCAAGATCATGAATTTTATGAACTTCATCGATTTTTCCTTGGTCTTTTTTTATGTGAAGTTTTCCATCACATATGGTAATTTCTCCAACAGAGTCATAGCCACGATACTCCAGTCTCTTTAATGCAGCGTGAATAAGAGGTGCTGCCTTACCTTGTTTGAGGATACAACCAAAAATCCCACACAAATCTCAAGAACCCCAGGCATCTAATTTAGTTTCTGTTTAATATCTTGATATAAAGACTTCTAAAGAAATCAATTCTCGCGAGTTATGAGTTTTTTAGCTTTTATGAGAATAAATTAGGCGCTTAGAATTTTCAGTATGTCTTGCCATTTCACATGTTCTTCAATCATTTTTTTCGTTAACTTAATCTTCTTTTTGTCTGTATACTTCATGCGACCTGTAACTTCTCTTGTTTTGGAAACGGTTGTATATGTGTCGTATGGGACGAGGAGAACTGGTACACCTTGATGTTCTGCCCTCGCTAACACACGAACATCAGGGTAAAGATTTCCTGTCAGGATCAGTGCTGATGTGTCTGTTTGTAAAGCGGCTAGCTGAATATCAGATCTATCGCCACCAGTAATTATGGCTTTGTTTGCTGATCTCCTGAAATAGGTCAAAGCACTTTCTGGAGTCATAGCTCCAATAAGAAAATCTTCAACTAGGTTATCCAGATTTTCACTTCCTGCTAATATATCTCCACCGATCCTGTTGTGAATTTCTCTCACAGTTGGCGATCGGAGTTCTGTTATCTCTGGCGCTATTCCTAGAATATTTACTTCGTTTTTCTCTAGTATAGGGCGGAAGAAGCCTTTTACACGTTCAATTATTATTTTAGGTACATCATTGAGTATTGTTCCAATGAATCCTACTTTATCTTTCTTAATACACTCATAGTAATATACAATCTGGCAAATTGTATCGTCGTCGATGACCTTTGAGACCAATAGCATTTTTGAGTCCATCTTTTTTGCTAGTGTTATAGGATCTATTTTCAGGCAGGCTCCACATCCTAAAGTTTTGGGGCCTTCTATGACCATTATATCCTTGTCCTTGCAGCATTCCATGTAGGCCTCAAGGATTTTCTTTTCGTAGCGAACGGGTTTATGTTTTAGATACTCTTCGAGAAATCTGTAGTGAAAGATCACTGGAGAAACAATTTCCTTGGGATGTTCAAGTTTCAATACATGTCTCATTAGCTCAGCATCATCATCGAAGGTTACGCCATCAGCATCTCTAGCTGTATCATATCCAATGGGCTTGAAATAGCCAACCTTGTAGCCTTCTTCTTGAAATTTTAAAGCAAGTCCCAAACAAACTGCAGTTTTTCCACTGGAACTAACAGACGAACAAACATACAAACTTCTTGTTTTAATCATTGCTCTTCAACTATTTGATTGTGATTTTTATATCTAAAGCTTGACATCCCGCTCCTTCTTTATATACGAACAAAGGATTGATGTCCAACTCATTTATCTCATCAAAGTCTGTTACTAACTTTGACACGCGTAAAATAATATTTACGATTGACTCTATATCAGATCTTTCCTCTCCTCGAATTCCCCTTAAAAGCGAATGTGCTTTGGTTTCACTGATCATTTCTTCTACATCTTTTTTAGTTAAAGGAGCCAATCGGAAAGAGACATCTCGAAGAAAATTGATGTATATGCCACCAAGACCAAACATTATCAAGGGTCCAAAATTAATGTCACGGTGCACTCCAACGATCATCTCCTTACCTGAAGGAATCATGTTTTGAATATTAACCCCATAAAGAACTGCTTCTGGGGTATAACGATGGGCATTATTCAATATCTCGTTGAAGCTTTTTGCTACTTCTTCTTTTGACTTTATGTTAAGCTTGACTCCACCTATGTCTGTTTTATGAAGTATTTGTGGCGACTCGATCTTCATGACCACAGGGTATCCTATCTCTTCTGCGATGGAAATTGCTTTTTCCTTTGTTGTTACCATTTTAATCTTAGGAGCTGGGATACAATAGGCTTCTGCTACTTCCATTGCTTCTGAGGCTAATAGGTTTACTCGGTTATCCTCTTTTACTTTTTTGAAGATAGCTTTTACCTTTTTACGATTTGCCTTTAAACTCGGAATTTTTCTTTCTGTAATTTTATTCAGATAATTGATGTGTTCTACCATTGCCGATAGAGATGTTATAGCTCTCTCTGGAAATGGATAGTTCGGAATTTTTGCCTTAACAAGTGTTTTTATTGCGTTGTCAACAAGTTCACCACCAAGAAATGAGGAAATTAATGTTTTATGTGGATAAGCATTTTTAATTTCAAGTATGGCTTTCGCTATTTCATCAGGTTTTGTCATAGCTTGAGGGGTTAATATCACGATAACGCTATTTACTTCTTCATTTTGCATTACCTTTTCCAAGGCAAACCTATATCTTTCTGCAGTTGCATCTCCAAGAACGTCAATGGGATTGTTGAAACCTGAAGCGGGTGGAAGCTTTTCTCTAAGGTTTTTTCTTAATTCAGTTGAGATTGGAGCCATTTTCAAACAGCTTTTTTCAATGGCATCAGTAGCTAGAATTCCTGGGCCTCCAGCATTTGTTACCACTGCAACGTTTGGACCTTGTGGTAATGGTTGAGTTGCAAAGATCTCTGCTATGTCAAAGAGTTCCTGCGCGGTATCAACACGGATTATGCCTGTCTGTTTAAAGGCTACCTCAAAAGCTAAATCACTACCTGCCATAGTGCCTGTGTGGGAGCTGACAGCTCTTGCACCTGCATCTGTTAC
>JAUVYS010000004.1 GCA_030602965.1 Candidatus Bathyarchaeota archaeon
GTCGTCGTCAGATGAAAAAATTTCTACAAAAAACGGCAAAGGGATTATATGTGGTGCGGGGGGTGGGATTCGAACCCACGAAGGCCTACGCCAATAGGGCCTGAGCCTATCCCCTTAGACCACTCGGGTACCCCCGCATAAGCAAGGAAAACTCATCAATTTTGCTAAGAATTCTTCTCTATTCATTACAATAATCCTTATTTAATTCGCGTTTCCTTTAATTTTAACCAATCCTTAGCTATGAGGGTTTTATATGGTATCTAAGAAACGTCTTGCTGAATACGAGGACAGAATAAAACAGGCAACTGCTATCCTATCTGTGATCAGCGAGGATCGCACGACACCAAGAAATATTCGAAGAGCTGCAAAGGAAGCTTTAGATATGTTGAATTCTACAGTTATTACTCACGCTATAAGAGCAGCAAACGCCATTAGTGTACTCGATGATATCAGTCAAGATCCAAATATGCCACCTTATACTAGAACCAGAGTATGGAACATAGTCTCTATACTAGAAGTTGTTAAAGGTTGAAAAACCTACATTTCTTTTAAATGCCTTATCCTCTCTAATGCCTCAAGCAATTTAACTAAGTTGTTTAGAAGAACTGTGATTTTCTCCTGATCCTTTTCATTCCCGATCATTGAATTTAACTCATCCAGTTTATTAAAAATCGTTTGGTTCAAAGAGTTGACAACACTGTTCCGAGCAGTTTTTGTAACTTCCTTCGCTCCGCTCACTACATGCTTCTGACAAGCAGAACAATACATCTTCCCATCACTTAACCTAAAAAGGGGCATATTGCAATTAGGACACTGAACGTCTAAAAGTGTACCACCCTGTCTAAGGAGATCAGCCATTCGTTTCAATGTCTCGTTTCCAGTCATACGTTATTCCTCAAAATAGATTTTTGCAAACACGATAATAATATTGTTATTTGACGCTAAATTACTTAATTATCGTATAGTTTTCAGGACATATTCGGTCTAAAAGGTGTAGCTAAAATCTTCTTAGCCCGTTTCTTTATCTTTTTTCCTATACCTTTTACACTATCCCAGTTTTCAAGATTCAGGAAGGTATTTAATGGAGATCCAAACCTATTGAGTAGTGCCTCCGCCTTTTCTCGTCCAATCAAGGGCACTCCGCACATGATGTAGAGTTGTGCATCCTCAAGAGTTGTTATTTTTTTCAATGGTCGTACAGTCGCTCTTCTCTTATCGATGAGTTGCTCTTGTTTTGCTGCTGTATAAATAAATTCAACAGTCTCATTCCAATTACTTGTTGAAACAACTGATATACCTTCTTTTGCTAAGAAGAATATTGCACCCCAAACGGCCCTAGGCCGAATGTTTCTAGCTCTAAAAACGCTTTGTAGTTTACCTTCAAGGAGCAATAATGGATGTTCATACGTTTCTTTAAGGAATTTAAGCTGCTGGAAAAGTCTACCATGTGTCAATGTTTGTATAAAGTCTGAAGCCGTCTTTCTTTCTATTGCACATATACTGGATACAACATAATCCCCTCTCTTCAAAGAAAGAATTTTTACGTTGGCTCCAGCTTTCTTTAAACCATTAACAATTTTCTTTGCAGTCACTGCTTCATTGCTATCAACAACTACTATAGGCTTCTCGGTAGGAGGAAGATCTTTGAGGAACGGTAAAAGAGTCTCTTTATTTAACATAAGTGTCGAACTCAAAATAATTCTATACATAATAAAATAAATTTGATATACTAAAAGTTAGATGAATCAAAGTAGGCTAAGCTTTATCAATTTATAAAGAGAAACCCTAACTGTTTAGGAGATAAGATCTTGAGAGGCTTCCTTATTTGTATAGAAGGCATTAATGGTTCAGGTGAAGGTACAAACGCTAACCTCCTTTTTAATAAATTAAGAATGGAAAGTTATGATGTTGCATCAATTGCATTCCCTGATTATAATACGCCAATTGGAATGGAAATTAGAAAATTTCTCAAAGGAAAACGTAACTTTCGATCTGAAATCCGTCAATTTCTCTACGCTGCTAACCGTTGGGAACGTAAAGGAGATCTTGATGGTTGGCTGAAAGACGGGAAGATAATTGTAGCAAACCGTTTCACTCCGAGCGGTCTAGCTTACGGTCTTGCGAACGAACTAGATTTAGAGTGGATGTTGAGTCTGGAGAACGGTCTACCAGAAGCTGATTTAGTTATAGTTATAGACATCTCAGTGGAAACCCATTTTAAGAGAACGGTTAAAAAAGACATATATGAAAATGACAAGGCTTTTCTAGAAAAAGTAAGATCTGCTTACCTCAAACTCGCAAAAAAGTTTAGATGGCATATTATAGATGGGGAACGTACAGTCGATGAAGTATCACAAGATGTCTGGCGAGTTGTTCTGAAAAATTTAGCTTTAAAATAATTCAAATTTACTTTTAATCATATATTAAGGATTAATTTTTAAGGGATTTTGCCACGTTCGAATAATTCTCTCTGATCCTTAATTGTTGCGTCAATAACGATCTTCGCTGGAGGTAATACTATGTTGTCTGATCTTATTCCACTCTTATCAAGGGTTGATCCTTTAATATTCTTCAGTACAAAGAAGTCTTCTACTGGATGGGCTCGCTCTAGAATAGCTTTCTCCACCATTAAAAGATTGTTGACATCTACGTCCTCATCGACAATTACAACACGTTTAAGACTGTAATGTGCTGCAATTGCAGCTAGGGCTGTGAGGTATGGCTCCTGTTGGTGTCTTTTCTTAATAGAAATAACAACGTCTAGCCAGTTAGAACCTGCTTGTGTTAAAGACAGCTCCTTCACAGCGCTCACATTTTTAACTTCATCATAAATTTGTGCTTCCTTTGGCGTTCCCATTAGAAGCTGATGTTCCAGTCCACCCGATAACAGTGCTTGGTAGAAAGCGTCTTCTTGTCGAGTAAGCATTTCAACTTCAAAGATAGGTTGCTCCCGCACAACGTCATAGCTTCCTGTAATATCAACAAAAGGCCCCTCCTTCTCTTTTTCAAGAAGTAAGTGTCCTTCAAGCACAATTTCTGCGCGGCGTGGAACCTCAATATTTATCGTTTTACATTTAACCAACTCTAGCGGATTTTTCATTAAACCTCCAGCCAAAGTTAACTCGCTGACATCCCCGTAAGACATTGCTGCAGCAAGAAGTAGCTCTAAGGGAGCACCAATGATTACTGCTGCTTCAAGTGGTTTTTTGAGGATTTTTGACTTTTGATAGAATGAGTGTAAATTTCTCCCTTCAACCAACCGAGCGGCAAGTCTCTTTTTTCCAGTCAATAACATTCGGTGATAAGAGGCGTTCGTACGATGTGTTTCAGGATCTTTGGCTATTATAATACTACTCGTAATATATGGTCCCCGGTCATGTTCGTAATGTGTTAAAATTGGTAGTTCTTTATTAAGATCAACATTTTCATTCTCAACTTCTTGAGAAGGACCCTTATTGAATACTTTTGGTTCAATAGGGAACTGTGACGCATGAATAAACTGATGGATAAGTTGATTTGGTTCGATATCTAAACCTTTAGCTATAAAATCTTTCCTGCAACAAAGGTTTCCAACAACATTCATTTCGAATCCTTTAACACTAGCAAAAACTGCTTTCTTGCCGTCATACTCCTTAAGTACTGAAGAAACCTCATATTTTTTGGACAGTGGTTTAGATAGCCTCTTAAGAAAACCCTCATCTTCTAGAATCCTTATATAACCTCTAAGATCTTTAAGAACCAACTCTATTTCTCCAACCTTCACTATTATTATTTTACTAACTTATCTTTTAAAGGAACGTGAAGCGATGAGATATAAAGGAAAAATCATCCAAGAATGGGATGGCGAAGTTATAGGTGAAGTTCTGATTACAAAATCAAAAATATCCTTTTTTGGCGATGTTGATCAGAATACTGCAAAAGTAGTTGGACCTGACTTGGACATAAAAGGAAAGAGTATTTCAAAAAAAATTCTAATTTTCTCTGAAGGAAGGGGAAGCACGGTGGGGTCCAATGTTCTCTTCGGCTTATCAAAAAAAGGTTTAGCTCCAAAGCTGTTAGCCACATGCAGAGTTGAACCTATTACAGTTTCAGGAGCCATATTTGGGAACATACCCATGATCTCAGGCTTAGAAGAGCAGATATTCAATTCGTTAAAAAGCGGAGATGCTGTGAAGGCCTACATTCAAGGTAAAGAAGCATACTTGGAAAAAGAGGAGTGATGCCTGATGTATCTGACGAGGGAAGAAGAGCAACTGTTAAGGGGCGAAGCGGGGTCTGCACTCGCTAAAGCCATGAAATTATTGGTAACCTTAGGCAAACTAGAAGGAGCTGAACGGTTTGTACAAATAAAAAGATCACAGATAGCAGGGGTATCATACAAGACAGTCGGTGAACCAACACTTGACTTAGTTGAAAGCCTTGTAGCTGAAAAAGCGGTCGTTAAAACAAATGCGACATTAAATCCCGCTGGGATGGACCTTAAAAGGTGGAGAGATATGGGAATATCCAAAACCTTTGCAGACAATCAATTAAGGCTCTGCGCAGCATACAAACGTCTCGGAGCGATACCTCTGTGCACATGCACACCTTATCTTTCAGGAAATAGACCTAGAAAAGGAGAAGTAGTGGGTTTTTCAGAATCTTCAGCAATCGCTTTTGTGAACTCTGTGATCGGGGCCCGCACAAACAGACACGGTGGACTTGACGCTCTTTCAGCAGCCCTCGTAGGGAGGGTTCCTTTAATGGGGTATCTACTAGATAAAAACAGACAAGGCACTATCCACGTCAAATTGGACTTTAAGCTCAGAGATGAAGCAGATTACGCTGCTTTAGGATACTTTACTGGCAAAAACATCAGAACTGGCGAAATTCCAGTTTACAACGGAATTAAAATAGCCTATACCAAGGAGTTGAAGCTTTTAGGTGCAGCTTCTGCTGCTTCAGGCTCTGTGGCTATGTTTCACATACCAAAAATAACGCCAGAAGCAAAAACACTCAAAGAAGCCTTTGGGAACAACGCTCCAAAATATAAACTGAAAATTAATGGAAGAGACATATGGTCAGTATACGAGGAACTTTCGTCGAGCAAAGAACCAGACTTAATTGCGATTGGTTGCCCACACTGTTCACTTCAAGAAATACGAGAAGTGGCAATAGTGCTTTCAAGAAAAAAAATCAAGAAGGGAATAAAATTCTGGGTATTCACTTCACCAAGAGTATTCAAAACTGCAAAACAGAGAGGGTACATTAAGGACATAAGAACCTCTGGTGGCAACGTATTTGTAAATACGTGTATGGTTGTAATGCCGATAGAGGAAATAGGCTTTAAAAGTATTTATTCAAATTCAGCTAAAGCGGCCTTCTATATACCAAGAATTACAGGAGGCAAATGCGATTCAAGATTGCTTTCTTTAGCTGAGTGTGTTAGATTGAGCACTTCAGCTTAATTTACAAAAACGTTATCGAGTAAAAAACAGATTATTTACACGAAACAATATTACACTTCAATCTTTTTAACAGTCTTTTGCAGAAGCTTCATTAGAACCTGCCTACCTTCTTTTTCTAAGTCACCGCTAAGATGAGTAGAGACTAGAACCATTTTGTCAAATAAAACAGCTAAACGCTCAGCCAAAACCTTAGTAATTATTGCGTTTCTCTCTCCTAACAGTATAGAAGAGACACTACGTCTTCTATCAAGCTGTGGCATCGCAACTGCAAGGGTTCCCAATAACATTTGGTTCTTTTCATTGAAAAAAACTATTGCAGCGTTTTCAACAGCAAAGATATTAACAACGAACCTATTGTGGTCTTCTTCTATCTCCGCTTGAAAAATTTTTGGGTAAGACATGATATTTTCCTGGATCTTAATTACTTTACATTTAGTTTATCAAGTTCTATTATCTGATTTCTAGTTCAGTAATTAATAGGAGAATGTCTTTGAAAGTTCGATCTCATTTCCATGGGGATCAATTTTCACTTGACCAAAACGTACAATGCTTATTTTACCTTCATAGGGAGTTGATAATTTCAAAACTTGGTTCTGATAATCTATTTCTTGAATGATTCCCAGACCCAAGAATTTTTCATCATTATCAAGAAGACCAGTGAGCAGATTTTTTTCGTCTCCTTCCCATATTATTTGAATCTTTTTTCCGTGTATTTCCAGCGGAATTGGCGTTTCCTCTTTATCTGAATAATCTGGTTTTTTTAAGATCATTGTGATTGTCTTCTTGTTTTCTTTAGAATATGCAATTTTGAGATTTACAAGCCTTTCAAGTTCTTTTAATCTTTCAATGTTAACCTTTTCACTGCTTAGGAAGGTGTTTTCAAGTTGCACCCAGCTAATTGGTAGCTGTCTTATGGTTGTATTTTTCAAGAATTTTCTGTAGCCTTGCTCTCTGAGAGCTTTCCTCTCTTTTTTACTTCTTTTTCTAACCACATTTGACGCAGACAAGGGGTATGTTCTAAATCCTCTATCTTTAACAGCGTTGAGTATGTGTTCTATCTCTTTTCTCTTTTGTATGCCAATAACAACATCTGGGCTGATCTTTTCAGTCATTGCTACCTTAAAGTTTCTAGCTTCTTTTCCTTGTACCCAACCATCAGTATTTACGATAATGGTATCTACTTCCAACTCTTTGGCAGCGTTATAGAGTTTATCTGTTTCTTGCAATACTCTATCCTCTACGGTGCTTGGACTTGTAAAACCAATGAATCCTATACTCTCCGCTTCAACAGAGAAAAGATCAGTTATAGGTCTTGATAATACCCCTAAACCGATCGTAGTTGGTGGACCAATATCAGATTGCCCTATGTCTGCATCAAGAATAGCGACTTTTGAGGCTGAAATTAACTTATTAGCAAGAAATATGGAAAATGTTGTTTTCCCACAGTCAACATTACCAAGAATCATAATCGTGCAAGGTTTTGGTAGTCTTGCCACATCATCCCCTATTCCTTTCCAAGTTGCAGGAATGGTACTTCCAGAAACTTCCTCAATATTTCCTCCTACACCAGTTATGATTTCAAAATTAGATTGCACATCAACCTCAACAGGTAGAGTTCGTCCCTTTCTAACCACAACTTTCTCTTTAAGCGGTAACACAGCTCCTAAGGCTGTTGCCTTTCCTTTTAATAGAGTAATTGATACTGGGCCACTTACCAGCATAGTTTTGTCTGCTTTAATAGTCTCAAACATGTTTTTCCCTCCTTATTGTTTTGCCTTCTCTTAATGAGATTCTTAAAGCTGCAATTTCATCGCGTAAACCTCTTCTACGCTTAAGCCTAGTATAATTAGGTTTTGTTGTGCCATTTTCTTTAACACATTCAAAAACAATATCTGACGGAAGGGTTTTATCTAAACTTTTTACAAGCCTTTGCCCATAGACCTTGGCTCCATCACCAATTTTAACTATTTTTTTTCGGGCTTTGATTTCTCGAAGGGCTTTTGTTATTACAGATGTTGTTTTTTCAACATTTGGGTAATTACGTGTCTTAATTACAGCTCCATCTCCGGTGATAGCAATGCCAAATCTTTTTCCAGGGTCAACACCAATTATTAGTGTATTATACCAGTTTTTTCCTTGGAGAATTCTCAAAGATTCTTCGATGATGTAGGCTGGGTCATCCTTTTCATCGTATATAATGGTTTTTTCACGATTAAGAATTTTGGGCGCATTCTCTGTTGTGACGACAGCTTTAATGTGGGCAGGAATAGGTTCTTCTGGTTTTAAACTAAGAAATTTAATACTCCTTTTCTTTAATTCACTTACAAGTCTATAATATGCCTTACCTGATGCGGTAACAACTGCAATTTCCTCAACCAAAGTTAGCACATTAAATTTACAATTGCGTAAGAGTTTCTAATCTTTTCTGTTTGAAACCCTTGAAAGCGTTAAAATAGTGATTTGCCCTTAAAATATTTGCTTTTCGGATATTCACCTATAAGTTGGATGTTTTAACTATGCATCTCATTCCTACAAATTGCCACTCAATCGATCAACTACTTGGAGGGGGAATTCCCAGTGGTAAAATAACCTTGGTTTATGGCGCTTATAACACTGGGAAAACTTCATTTACACTTCAATGTTCAGTCGCATGTGCAAGGAAGAGGCTCAAAACACTATATATTGATTCAGATGACACCTTTTCAACAACAAGATTATCACAGATAGCTTTCAATGATCTAAACGCAGTTTCACCAAAGATAATCCTGTTTAAACCAAAGACCTTTCAAGAACAAGGCATCCTTTTCGAAAAATTAGAGAGATACCTATCCAACACAGTTGCTCTAATAGCAATAGACACAATAACTTCTCTATATAGAATAAGTCTTAAAGGACCTGAAGAGACCTTTACACTTAACCGTGAATTAAATAGGCAGTTAGCTATCTTAACGGAAATTGCTAAGAAGTATGATGTTGCTTTACTATTAACAAGTCAGGTGCACAGCATAATGACTGAAGAATGGTCCTTAGGGAGGATAGAGCCGGTTGCTACACGTGTTTTAAACTTCTGGTCTCAAAACGTTTTGTACTTAACAACTACTGAAAAACATCCAGTTCGAAGAATGACGCTTGAAAAACATTTAGGGAAGAAGGTTAAGGGAATCAGTTGTTCTTATGTCGTAACTTTAACTGGAATCTCAACTGATTTAGAACAATGACTTCTTGAATCTATAGTTATTGGAGTTGAAGTGAAAAAGGTATGTATACATTTTTATTAGAAGCACTTAAGGCAATTTATTTTTTTCTTCCCGCTTACTTCGCAAATGCTACGCCAACAATGTTTGGAGGGGGAACTCCCATAGATTTGAATCGTAGCTTTATTGACGGTTGTAGACTTTTTGGTGATAATAAGACCATTAGGGGCTTCGTTTCAGGCATCATTGCTGGAACAACGGTTGGCTTCGTTCAGAATGAACTGTTCCGAGGCTTTATTCTTTCCTTTGGAGCTCTTTTAGGAGATTTAGTGGGTGCTTTTATAAAAAGGCGATTTGGTTTTAACCCTGGCGACCCTCTGCCAGTTCTTGATCAACTTGATTTTGTTGCTGGTGCTTTTTTGTTAAGTGTTAATTTCTTTCCAATTGATTTTACAACCGTTGTCTTCATTGCTGTGCTTACTCCATTCATGCACCTATTCATGAATATTGTTGCGTATGTTCTAAAAGTGAAAAGTAAGCCGTGGTGACCTAAAGACCTCTTTTCAGCCAAATTATGTATTCGCAGCCAATGAAGGCTAAAAAGAGCATTATGACGCCTATTACTAAGAGCATTGCTGCCTGCCTTGGTTTATATCCGTAACGCGTGCTTCTATATGATAGATAACCTCCAGCAGTACCTAAAGAAAAGAGAAGTAGTGCAATTAAGCTCTCACTCCAACTTTGTTCGTGAAGACTATAAGTGTAGAATATTGGAAAATTAGGACTTGGGAACAAAACTGGTGGTTGAATTATTACGTTATAGACGCCTCCAGACAGTAGGAAAAGCGAAACTATTGTGATTAAAAGAATTATCAATGTAGATGAAGGGCCTTCTAGAGAAACACCTGATAACTGTATTTGTCGAAGTCGCCTAGTTAGTCTTCCAAAAAAAGAACTCAATGTTGCATACCGCCTTGTTTCCATTTCTTTGATAACGTTCCTATCCGAAAAGCCAGTATTTGTATTTTTTGTAACTAACCACCCCATTGAAAAGAAGTTATATCTATCAATGTTGTGTAAGAAGATTAAAATACCAATTTCCATCTTTTAATGCTAACATAAATGGAGTCATTGCTATGCCGCAAAGAATTTTCTGTGAGGATTGTAACGAACTCCTTTATAATAATTCAGAACTAACATCTCCCGAAGAAATCATTAGAAAATATGATGGGAAATGTCCTAAATGTGGGAAAAAGTTAGTCTTTAACACCAAAAAAATCGAAATAAAAGGTCCTAAAAAGTAATTTTAGAGGAAAATCTTCATGTCGTTTCGCAAGATTCAAAACTCTCTAAAAAAAGCCTTTAATATAGGCGGTTTATCAGTTTTTTCAAAAAGTTTTAGTTATCTAAGAACACGGGTTAATAAGGGCGACGTAATCTGGTTTTTATGTTTCTCTTCAATATTGTTGGTCGCGGTCTTAATCCGAATTTTGCCCCTAAACTGGGGGTTTACCCTTTCAGAGTTTGATCCTTATTTCCAATACGACATCACAAACCACGTTGTAGAAAAAGGTTATCTTGCTTGGTTTGAAACTCCAAAAATTGAATGGACAAAGTATTGGTATCCTTGGGGCAGAAACATTGCTTCAACATCTTTTCCAGGTGTGCCCTTCACAGCTGCAGCGTTATATTACTTAATTTCTGCTTTGGGTATTTCAGCTTCAGTTTTGGACACGGTTATTATATTTCCTGTGGTTATGGCTGTCTTAACTTGCATTGTCGCTTACTTCTTTGGAAAAGATATTGGGGGGCGAGAAATGGGTCTTTTCTTTGCTCTTTTCCTTGCGTTGAATCCAGCCTTTATTAGCCGTACATCCCTTGGATTCTTTGACACTGAGACAACCGGTATCTTTAGTATGCTTCTAGCGTTTTTACTCTATTTACGTTCCTTACAACCTGAAAAAACAAGGTTAAAAAAACTATGTTATGCAATTGCTGGTGGTTTAGCTCTAGGGTATTTTGCAGCTTCTTGGGGGGCTGCTCGTTACATCTTTGGTCTAATTCCGCTCTTCACGGTTGTTTTACTTCTCTTCAAGAAATATTCAACTGACCTTTTACTATCGTATAGTGCTACGATAGGTGTTGGCTTATTGCTAGCTACAGCTGTTCCTAAATTAGGTTTAAGGTATTTAACAGAGCCTCAGAACCTTGCAGCTTTTGGCGTCTTCCTTTTACTATCTTTAATCGAAATCACACAATTTTATGAAGATAAAAAAACAAAGTTGACAATCACAGCTCTTTTCTTCGGAGCCTTGGCTGTAGCACTTTTCATATTTATGGAAACCGGCATCATTTCGCTTCCAGCCGAAAGATTTCTCTCCATATTGAATCCATTTCTCCGAGGAACAATGCCGCTAATAGAGTCCGTTCAAGAACATAGGCCTGCTACCTGGGCATCCATCTATTTCCAGTTTGGCCTTTTCATATTTCTAGTTCCTCTCGGCATTTACTTTGCTTCAAAGAAGCGAACGAACCATAATCTTTTCCTCATCGTGTTCACTTTAACAACCATCTACTTTGCCAGCTCAATGATACGGTTGACGCTGATAATGGCACCTGCATTCTGTGCCCTTGGAGCATTGGCAGTAGTAGAACTATTGAACGCATTCATTGACATTACAAAAAAGAGAACCTTTACTAGAAGAAGACTCCGTTTGGCGCCACATGTTGGGAAAAGCTTCAGTTGGGCTTTCTTCATTTGCCTGTTTTTGGTTACAACTTTAACTTTAACTAAAGGCATTGAAAGCGCATACATGCCTCCCACAATTGCATCATCCTCTGTCCCGATACGTGCAAACCTCTATGATTGGGAAGAGGCTTTAACGTGGATAAGTGAGAGTCTTCCAAGCGACGCAGTGCTGGCTTCTTGGTGGGATTATGGATACTGGATAACTGTTGGAGGTAACAAATCAACCCTCGCAGATAATGGAACACTTAACACAACTCAAATTGCCCAGATAGGGCGTATGTTTATGTCAAACGAGACCGCGGCTTTAGCTATTCTCGAACCCCTTGGTGCAACGCATGTGGTGGCTTTTTCAACTATTAGTTTAGCGCTTTCAGCTCAACAAGCACTGTTTTTTGGTGACGAGGTTAAATGGTACTGGATGGCAAAGATTGGTGGGCTAAACGTAACAGACTTACAGGACACTACAGTGAGCAGTATACTTGGCTTTGGCGGTTTATATTTACCACCAGTCCACGCTATACTTACAAAATTGATGATCTACGGCGCTCTCGGCGCGCCGGATGTCTCTACACTTGTTGATGATTATGGTTTACCGCAGGAACTTAGGCCTTCTTATTTCCAACTTGTCTTCCTTTCATCAAACAGGATGGTCTCTATTTACAGAGTGAGATACGAGATTCAACCGCTTGAGCCGGTCTAATGATCAAATCCTTTACAATACGCAGTACAAATTAAATATTAGGATACAATAAGCTTCATAACCTTTCTTTAGGCATTGGTTTAAATCTATCTTCAACATGTTTTTTTCGTTGCATGCCTTTATATTTCAGATACTTGTCATTAATAGAAAATTTAGCGGGATGAGGAACAACAGTAGTTCCTCCACAGTAAGGACAACGTTCTTGTTGGAAAGTGTACCTTTTACACGTTTCACATTTTCTGAGAAGCCACTTCATTTTCTAAGCAATCATCTCAAACGTTTAAAAGATCCTTCTCCACCTGAGGTCACGACAGAATTTAATATAGCATTCGTTGTACTCTCAAGGGTTTTCTCAGCGTCCTTGTAGTTCCTCGCTGTTACTTCTATTCTATATTTTGGAGCACCAAAGACATAGATCTTAACATCAACATCTTTAGGTTTTTTAACCTCTTTTGCCAACTTGAATGCGTCGCGTAAAAGATCAACACCGTTGGGTTTTATACTGGAAAGGTTTAATGTTCCTCTTACTTTTACATGGGGAACTTTGATTTTTGCTTTTGCGATTTCGGTTAATGCTGAGGCTAGGTTTTCTGGAACGTTAGCTTTTAAAAACGCTTCTTTTCCTTGGAACAAAGCCTCTTCAAAGCCATCATAAAGGTCCCCGTAAAGATTCTCGATCTTAGAACGTGCGTTAGTTGCTTCCTTTGAAGTGACTCCTGCTTTTTCAGCAGCCATCTTCAAGAAAGTTTCGCTTTTTCTAAGTCGCTTCCAAGCCAGTAGTTTTTCCCTTCGCCCTCTCTCTGTGACCCTTCTCAAAGATAAGTCAACATGACCTACGTCAGCGTTAACCCTGAGAACTTTCAGGACAACTTTTTGCCCCTCTCTAACATGTGCTCTAATATTCTTAACCCATCTGGATGAGATCTCAGAGATGTGTAAAAATCCCTCATCAATGTCGTATTCATCTAATGAAACATAAGCGCCATGTGGCGTGATCTTAACTACACTTCCTACCACTAGGTCTCCGATCTCAGGCCAATCTACTCCCATACTAGCCAATTTTTTCTCCTTCGATTTATAGCGGTTAACTCCTATTCAAAAACATTAATTACTTCTCCAAGAATGTTAGCTTTTCCTCCACGTGGCCTTGATAAAACTGCTCCACAGACTTTACATTGAACTAACATTGAAGCATTTCCGAATATTGTTTGCTCGTTTCCACACTCTAAACATTTCACTCGGAGAAATTTGCTTTTAGGTCTAGGGATCAAATCTTCCCATTTTGACAAGTCTCTGTCGCCTCCTTAAGATTCAATTTCCAATTTACGTAGTCTAAAGCCCTTTCTTTGGACTATGTATCCACAGTCTTTACACTTCAACTTTAATGTTTGCTTCTTTGTTGTTTTCGCTGTTTTTCGCTGCCTTGGCTTTTTCTGTCCACCATAGCCTTTCTGTTTTCGCTTGTAACGTCTCGCTCCTTCGGCTTGAGATCTATCTTTACCCTTCTTGTATAATGACACAGAGTGTTCTGTATGCTTATTGCATTTAGGACAATGCGTTCTAACCACTTTAACCATTTTCATTTTGTTTCCACCTTTACTGCTACACCTCTTTTTATGAAGATTTCAGCATTCTCCTTCGGCAATGAAGCCACATCTTCAGCTTGGAATGGTCCATACGTCTTCATATTCATTCCTACAATAGAAGGTATCGCTTGAAGGAATCGAACCAATATTTTTTCTGTCTTATGTTTCTGTTTCTTTTTTTGTTGAGAAACATAATTCTCATTGACACTTCTTATTAACTTTTTAATTTCCTCTGATAAAGGAACCATCTTTGCATATATTTGCTCTTCCTCAGACGTATAGGCATCTGATTGTACTGTAGCTCCTCTGAAAGTGGTTTCTAAGACCTTTTTATTTCGAATCGTAGTTAGGTCTTTAACCATTTTTTTTGCGTTATTAACTTCTTTATTCAGAAGTCGCCATTTAACAGATTTTTTGTCTAAAGCATCAATTTCTCCTAAAAGATTGTTAATGTAGAGTTGCACTTGGCCATAGAAGTCTTTACTTAGAGGTTTTAAGTCACCTTCTTCTTTCTCTTGTCTCCAAGCTTTATAGAGTTCATCGTAATTCATCTTTTCATCCAGCTTGTAACAGTTATAGGATTATCAAGTATAGACAATTTATTTCTTTAAACATTTATTCTACTGGTTGAGCGACATTTTTACAGAGTAGAAGAACAGCCGCAGCTAAAGGCAACTCAATAGTTTCATGTTTAAAGGGACCATACTCGGTTTCTCCTATCCTGAACTTATCGCTTTCGTTGATATGAATTGTTAAAGTACCTTCCTTGAAGGCAAGTGCGTCTGTGAAAGGATTGAATTCTTCTAGCCTTGTAGTTTGAATCTTTGCAGCGATAAACCCGGTTTTTCCATGTAGAGTTGTTGGAAGACGTATCAATCTATGTAGGTCTATCGTTACAACAGTATCCACACTTGCTTTCTGTTTCTGTACTGCGTTTTCTAAATCTTTCTGCCAATTACGAATTTTTTTTACTTTTATTTCTCTAGCCAGTCGGCCACCCCATCCAGGAGCGTTCATCTCCGGAACGGGTTTATTTTTTTTTCTGGTTTCAGGGTCAGGAAATCCGTGAAACACTGGCTTTAATCCCGTTCCAGAAACGTAATCTACGATCTCTTTTCTAGCAGATTGGTTGAGGTTCCTAATGCTCTCACTTTCTATATGAACATGGTATCCTCTTTGTCCAGAGAAGCAGACGTCTATTTCTTCTGTTGAGAACCCCAAGTCACTGATTAAGAAATCAATTAATTTCAATGTCTCCAGTTTTGCTGCTTCAAGGCATTTTTCACATATCCATAATTCCTCGTTAAATTTCGTGCCCTCACACTGAGGGCAAATTTCGGTTTGAACTTTGCTAATGTTTAGGCAATTTTTGCATATCCAAAAATGGTGATCTTCATGGCATGGTGTTTGGATGTGATCTGCGTCAATATCAAACAGAAGGTCTGAGCCTAACCAACCTTTCTTGTTCATGTCTTCATCTGGTTTTTCATAATATGCAGATGAATAGTAAGCATTTGAAGGAACTTTTTCTTGTAAAAAACCATGTAATTTTTCTTTGGATAGAAATTTTCTATGACGAAGCATTATACCTTTTTTAAAAAGTAGGAAACCAAACTCCCGCTTATCGAGGGATGTTGGTGGCAGAACTTCCACTATGTTGTCCTTATAATACTCACCAAACAATTTTTTGACATAGTCTTTAGCTGTTTTTTTTTTCATGCCCCCCCACCGGTTTCGTTGTCCTTATTTTCTTTACTTTTTTTAGATAGTAAGGAATCGGGTTTCTGATGGTTTTACAAATTATGTCTTCTCCAGGACATAAATTGTGGGTTTTTAACGTCTCACAGTTTGGCGGGTTATATTTTATACCGGAACCTCTCTTCCCTGCTATGTGTTCAACTTGATATCTAGTTAAACCCTCTTCAAAATCAGTTGCTGAAGTGTATAATTTAATCAGTTTTTCTACGTCAATACCAACGTTTAATAAAAAAGAAGTGAGTGCAAAGCGACCAATGTGAGAGATATGTTTTTTCAAAATTAAATTGTTGTACAATCTTTTGATACATGGTGGATATGCTGCCTCGATTACTATACTGGGTATTTCATCTCTTTTGAATTTGCTTCCTCTTTCTTCTAAAATCTGCTTGATTCTATCAATTCTTTGAGTGAGGGTAGTTGGTAATTTTAATGTTAGTTCGTTTTTCAATCTAGTATAGATATGTTTTTTCACTTCTTCCGTGATGAGTCTAGCTAGTTCGTTTTTCTTCACAAATACTTTTCCATTTTTTATTTTGCGGTTTACAAGCTTCCACTTGTAATCATGGAATTCTGTAGAATTCTTTAGATAGTCAACAAAATACATGTTAAAATCATAAGGTTGGCTAATGGTTACTTCTAAGATTCTAACATCCCATGAAAATGAGTTATCCAATATATTTAACAATGTTTCTTTTTTTTCTTCTATTAGTAAGTTGTTGATTCTGTTAGCTTCAGCTAATGCATAGCGGCGCCTAAAAAATTCGTTAGCTATAGTCGAGACTATCAGTATCGCGATTGGAAAAGAAGTGGTTTCAACATCATAATCTAGTCCTTTTTCTGACTTACCTTTCCAGCTTACTATTCCTTCAAGAATTGCTTCTTCTATGCGCTGTTCAGCTCTCTCTGCTGTTCTAGTGAAATCAAAACTTGATAGATCATTGATGTCTAGACCTAGATCTTTGACATATTGTGCTGCGTTTTTTGTGAATGGGTATTTCGCTATCTCACTCTTTGAAAGTATCATTTCTCTCTCTCAAACGTAAAATACGGAAAAAACGGCACTCTTATTCTGACTCCTCGATTCTTGGGGCAATGAAGTATCGGAGCTTTTCTTGATGGGGCATTTCAAAATTTAGGTTAACAGGCATGTTTGTTGAGAATTCTATGGTTACTATGTCAGACGTGGCAGATGCCGCTCCCACAATTTCGTTGAGATAGCTCAGGCTAAAAGTTGCTTTTGATGGCTCATTAACTTCTAAATTGAGAAGTGTCTCACTGTTTTCGTCTAACTCGATGAGAACGCTTCCTAAATCTCTGGCGGCTCTAACAGTGAACTTTCCAGGTGAAACCTCAAATCTTAAATGGTCACTTACTGTGTACGCGTCTTTAATTGCGTTTTTTAAAAATGCCGTTGTGACTCTAGCTTTTGCATTGAAAGTTATCTTTGGCGTTGGAACCTTCTCGCTCACAATTTCGAGAGTTGAAATGGTGAAATTCCGCAGATACTTTCCTCTTAAAATAATGCTTAGTTTAGCGGTCTTTTCATCAAAAGCAAGTTCTATTGATTCATTACTTTCAACTCTTCTCAAAAACTTTAACAATTCACTTAAGTTAACGCCCAACCTTGTGTCAGCATCACATTCGTACTCATCGAAGCTTGATTTTGGCAACTCAAAGTCAACCATGGCTACGTGTGAAGGATCCATTGCTATGAGTCTTAATCCATCAGAGGAAACGTCAAAGCTTGCCTCTTCTATTAGAGAAGCAATAGCAACCATGAGGTTTTTCAATCTTCTTCCGTCTGCAATCTTTGCTCTGAACAACATGCTTCAACCTGATAATTACAATAATGTATAATAATATATGTTAATCGTCAAACACTTATGCCATTTCTCTCCATGTGTGCCTACATTTTGTGCACCTAAAGAATTGAGTTGTTGATTCATCTGCCCCCCTTGTCTGAACCATCCACCAATAGGCTTCGTTGTTACTACATTTTGGACATTGAGTTTTATGCGTGGGCAATGTGCGGAGTTTAGCTTCTTCTTTGCTTATTATGGTTATCTTTTCTTTAGGGCCGGTTTGCTCTATGCCCTCTGGAAGAGTTGGCTTCTTACCTGTGGTGGGCTGTTCATATCTACATTTAGGACATGTGAGAAGAACAAGTGTCTTTTTGTCCTTTTTCTTCTTGACAGGAGATAAACGCATACCACATTTTGGGCAAAACTTCATTCCCTGTTCCCACATTAAAAATTTTGGTAGGAAACGTGAGTGAATGAAAATTTAAACTTTTTTGTTTAGAAGTCTACTAACTTTAGAAAGGCTTGAAGCAATCATATGTGCAACCCTGAGTGCTTCTGGTATGCTGCTTCTGCTACAGCTTACTGATACAACTTTTTCAGCGTCTTCTTTAGAAATACCCACTCTATGAATGTACAACGCAGCGCCCTTTTTGGTTTCAAGGTACATTATCTCTCCTGCATTCTTAATAGCTTTCATTCGTTCTTCATAGTTTGGAATTTTTTTGAGGGCGTTTTCCACATCTTCTGTACAAGGCTTGTTTCTTGTAATTGCTAAAACTGGTAGCGAGGTGACCTCATGAAGTATCTGAATGTCAACTACATTAAAACCAGCGAATGTTATTCCGTCGAGCATAATAACGCGTAGTTGACCATAATGAGGAGACCTAGTGATCATCTCTGCAATCTTTTCGGTGGCGTCTAAGCCATCGACCTGGATAATTGTTCCTAATATGCCTTCAAGCCATTGTCCCCCTCGAAAGACTACACCTACGATATAAACGTTTTCAGATGAATGGGGAGTGAAGGCGCCATCATCTACACCGAGGATTCTTATCTCGGATTTGACTCCACGAAACTTTGTTTTTTTCATCTTTTTTCTATCAACAATCTATTTCTTATCAAGTTAAGTAATGTGCTGAATGCTTTAACTGGTTCTTTAACTTGTTTCGAAATAATACTGGTGGTTTCTTCGAGTGAAATTAAATCTTGAAGCCAAGAGTATACTATGAGTGCTTCAGCAGCATCTCCCTGAGTGTGACGATCGGTTCTAGATGGTAAATATTCTCGAAACCCTGTATTTCTTAATGCCTCAGCTAAAGTCTGACTTTTAACTTTAGCTCCAGTTGCCTCCTTCCTTTTTTCAGATAAAGCTAATGAATATACAAAATTTACAAAAGCGTCACCGAGGCTTGCAAGGCTTTTATTTATTAAAACCTCATCTAAAGTAAACTCTTTTAAATTTAGAGCGTACCTCAAATGATGTGTGAAATTATTTTTCACTTCCTTCCTTCCAAGCTTTTTCAAAAGCCTTTTGAAATGTGTTCATCCTTTTTTCTAGAGCCTTTGCTGCTTTAATCAATTTGGCTTTTGCTTCAACACCTCTTTTCGTACGAATATAAAATGTTGATTCAGATACGAGTGGATGATTGATGTTATATCCAGCTAAATCAACTCCCTCTTCTTTTAATAGCATCTGTTGAAGCGCGTTGCAGAAACCGTGGCTTTCACCAATAATCTTAATCTTTATTTCATTTTTACTGTGTTTCAACACATTGATTTTCATAGAGAAAGCCGTCCTCACCTTAATCTAAAAATGGAATCAAAACGGTACATAATAAATTATTTCAATGTTATTGTAAATTGTTGATTAGATATTTTTTAACGTGTTGTTTATCCTAAGAAATCAGACGCTGTCTTCCGGTTCGTACGTCTTTTACAACTGGGACAGTGTAAAACATAGCCCGTCTTTGTCAATTGGCTTCCACAGTTTGAGCAACGGGCATGTAGGACGCCGAGCTTGGGGCCATCAGTAGATAAATGGAAAACCTGATTAGCAGTGCTAATTACTTCTGCGCGTATTATGTCTCCAGGTTTGAAAGCGTCAAACATTGTTTTAACAAACCTGTTACTTACATTGGATATATGGAGTAATCCAGAAAAGAAACCAGAGGCAGTTTTGCCATCGACCTCGAACATTCTTATATTAGCGTTCTTTTGAACGTTCCTAACTACACCGGTCACAATGCTTCCAATTCTGGGAACAATAGGTCTTCGAACCTTTGGGAGAACTGTTACTTCTCTACTCAAAAGTTCGACGAGGATGTTTCCAGTAATAGAAGAGTATATTTTCCCATTCTCAACATAGGTTCCTTGACCTGGTGAAACCTCCTCGATTACACCGATTTTTATGCCTGGAACCACAAATTTTCCGCTTCTATTAGAAATACGATTCACTTTTTCACCTTCTCTTTATACGGTAGAGATCAACTTTAACTGTATGTCTTCTTTTTCTATGGAATTTAAAAGTAGGATAGATCTCAAGCTTAGTTTGAAATATTTCTGTTATTTCACTCCGAAGTTTTTTCACAAGGTCACTTATAAACTTCCTATTAGCTTCACCGCTTTTATGCAGGGAATACACTACATTTGCCACTTCAAGAGCTTTTTCTACGAATTTTGCATCAGCGCCTCTTTTACGTACTCCAAAGGGCGGATTTTGTAGTACAGTATCATATTGACCAGTAATAGAATCAATATCACTTACGACCCAATCAGTAGTTTCGCTAACCCCAATTATATTGGCGTTACTTTTTGCAACTCTCACTACTGTAGGGTCAATATCGATTCCAACTACCTTCACGGCTCCTAACAGCGCAGCCCCTATACCTAATCGTCCAGTGCCGCAACCTAGATCAAAAACATGTTTTCCAATAATATCGTCGTGCGAATAGGTTGCGTGCCTGAGAATCCACCCCGCTAAATCAGCAGGGATGACGTATTGTTCAAGAAGCACTTTGGGTGAAACCTGTCCTTTTGTATTCTCTAAGATTATCTCAAGTTCACGTTTTTTAACAATCTTCCTTTGCATAAACACCCTCTTACTAACGCTTAAAATATTTATGATAAGCACTTTTCTAACAATGAGTAAAGCATCAATTATCAAACATTTTTGTTTGTATTCTCTTCATTGCACCAAACACCCTTCTAAATGCACCCATCAAGATAGTGGCTTCACGGCTTGACATAAAAGATCTTCCGATAATGTTTCGAAAAGATCTTAACGCCATGGAATTTTTGTGTGATGGGATTTCTGCTTCTTTAAGCATTTTTTTGAAATAGTCGATTAGAATCTCCTTTTCTTTCTTTGTTGCTCCAGACATTTGTGGTTTTTTGCCTTGTCTAACTGTTTTGAAAATCTCATAAAATATGATGGCAGCTGCATGTGAAAGGTTCATCGTCGGATAATTTGTGCTTGTTGGAATTGTTAAAACAAAATCACACATCTTTATCTCAGAATTTGTAAGACCTGAGCTCTCTCTCCCCAATAAAATAGCAATCTTATAATTTGTAACAAGATTTTCAGCAAAATCCTTTACTTCTATTGCATTCCTCTTTATGTTAACCCCTCTTTTCGCAGTTATAGCTGTTGTCCCAACAGTAAGATTCACATTTTCAAGAACTTCATCTAAACTGTTTGTTTTGACAGCTTGATCCAATATTTCACTAGCATGCATCGCGAATGCTCTTGCAGTGTTACCAATCTCAATCTTCGGGTTAACTAAGAAGAGTTCATTTAGTCCAAAGTTTTTCATAGCTCTAGCTAAAGATCCAAGGTTTCCCTCGATTTCCGGCTCAACAAAAACTATCCGAATCTTTTTCATTAACTTCTCAGCATCAAGCGTATGATTCATTATTTACCTCCCACACATTTTCCCTAAATCAGTCCATAGGTTACTTTTTTTGCTTCAAACAAAAACAATGTTTCAAAACTTACCTTTTTTTCAGCAATAACCCTAGTTTTTAATCCTGCTTTTTCAAGTCTTTTTCTCGTCTCACCTTTATCAGAAAGAGTAGATTGCAACAAGAGGATTCTACCATTATCTTCAAGATAATTGGTCGCTTCCATCAAAAAAGCGTCAATGACGCTTCTTCCATTGGCACTTCCACTCCAAGCTTTGTTGATCCAACTTCTTTTCTGACTTTTTTTCACAGGTAAATACGGTGGGTTAAAAATTATAAGATCAAACTTCTCTTTAGGTTGAATCACTTCAAACAGCCTTCCCCGTCGCACTTCTACCCTATTGTCTCTTTCGTTGATTTTTGCGTTTAACTTGGAACACTTGACTGCATGAGGGTTAACGTCAGTGGCTATGACTTTTTTTGCCCTTTCAGAAGCAATGATAGCTAGAATTCCACAACCCGTTCCAACATCTAACACTTTTTCTCCATCTTTAACTTTTAAGTTATCAGCTATTAAAAAAGTGTCTTCAGAAGGTTTGTAAACATCTGAAAAAACAAGGAAGACATAATCCTTGTAAAAGGTTTTCCTGTCTTTAATTATTCTTCGATGAACCTCGTCAGATAAAAGACCTAGTTCTTCTGGTGCAAGCATGTGCACTCGCTTTTCTAAATTGGGAAGTTCTTTTACGAATAATTTTTTTTCATTGTCGCCTATTCCTTTACCTCTTAAATAAGTCATGAGCACATTCTTTATCTTTTTCCTCCTTTGATTGAAGAGGCTTTTAACAAGATCAGAGAAAGCCTCTTCATCTAGAACATTAAATGGTGGTTTGCGTGGAACTATATGTATTAGAGCGGATTCTACTTTGGGGGAAGGAAAAAAAGCTGATTTCGGAACACGTTCAATTATATTAACATCTGCTTTACGGTAAACCATCACTGTTAAGCGTCCATAGTTTCTGTCACCCTTCTTTGCGGTGAGTCTTTTAGCGAAATCTTCTTGCAGAGTTAATACGGCATTTTGAAATTTGAGTTCCAAAAGTTTGAAAATTAAAGGCGAAGATATAGAATATGGAGGATTCGCCACTACTTTGTTAATTTTTGGTAGCTCTGTAGTTAGAACGTCTTCATTTATGATTACAACGTTTCTTTTGTCTTCAAATCTTTTCTCTAATGCTTTTGTAAGTTTTGTGTCAATCTCTATGGCATAAACCTTCTTTGCTACTTTTGACAAAACATCTGTTAAAAAACCTAGGCCTGCACCCACTTCCAATACTTCGTCGTTACTGTCTATGTTAGAGTAGTCAACCATCCTCTTCAAGAGAGTTGCATCAACACAGAAATTTTGTCCAAGACTTTTTTTTGGGTAAATTCCATATTTTCTAATAAGACAGTTCGTTTCTTCAAGCAGGTTCATTGTAAAAATCGCCAAATTAAAAAGAACGAATAAAGATTCTGTGTTTTGACGCCCCTATCAATTCATCTAGTATTCTTTTACAGACAACTTTAGCTGGGTTTGAAATGCCGGTTCTCTCTTGTATGTCTTTAAAACTATCAAAAGGCTTCCTCTCCCGCTGTTCCAATATTGTCCACATGTATTTCTTGCCAATTCCTGGAAGTAACTCAAGTGCATGCATCCTAGGCGTGACTGCTTGAGCTTCATTGAAAAATTGTACATTTTTTTCTTCTTGGTTTGCGACGATTTTTTCTATGATAAAAGGTAATTCACTTTTTGCTGTCGATGTTAAATCATTATAGTTTATTCTACCAGTTATGTGACTAATTTTTTCTCTTGGCATTGCTTTTCCTACATACACGCTCTCTCTTAACTCAAAGGTTGAGCCCTTGATAGCTTCTGCTTCGAGTAATGTGAAATAATCTTCACCAATAAGTTGGACTATTGGCTCTATTTTGAAACCGGTCTTAATGGCGCCAGGTTTACCAAGTGGAAGATGGTCTAGTACATATGTGTATTCTTCATACTTCTTATCGCTGTTCATTTTCTTGGTTTCACTAAGTCTTTTTCTACTTTCAAAATGGATGGGTTGGAGAGTCTTTATCTCAATAAATATTCTATCTGTAGCTATCTAAAAGCTTTAGCACCGCCTCCAATTTAGAGGTAACAATGATTTTTTTCTTGCTTCCAACGAAAAAACCTCTCAACTCTTCGATGCTTTCTGGCATGCAATTTACAATTTGTACAGCGGCTGTCTTCTCAATATCAAATTGTTCAATAAGTGCTTTTACTAGTTCTCTGGCTTTATTTTCGCCAAGCTTTGAAAATTTATTCACATAATCATATGTTCTCTGTTGGAACTCGTCTAATGTTTTTTTATTTTTTTCAAGGGCTCTCTTTACTTCTGAAACTGTTATTTCACGTTCATCTACAATCTTTCTAGGCATCTAATTTTCCTCTGATAATTGTTTAGCCCTTATGTGGTCGCATGTGTTCAGGACGTAAAATGATGGTCTTCTCTTTATTTCCATCTTTTACTTTAACTGTGTATGCACGTCCTCGCTTCTCTTTAACTAATCCAACTCGTCCATGATAACGTCTATGTGGCATTCCCTTGTGTACGCTTGAATCGATTATTATCACGACTTTCTCATCAGGCTTATACTCGTGTAGTAACCTTCCAAGGGGTTGTAAACCTCTCTCTCTTGACTTCTTCCTAAAAAGTTTACGAGTTCCTCTTCGGTAACCTTTAGATTTAGGCATAAATATTCCTCCTAAATTTTAACATCCATTACATCAATCTCTACGCATTTTGCTGATGTATCTACAAGAGAAGATATGTTGGGGTTTGTACGTCCTTGATCCCCAGATATCAACTCCTTAATATAAAGCCCCCCCTGACACCGTATTAACATTTCGACCAACTTTGGCTTCAACCTTTTTACTTTAACTTTAAAGATGCGTCTTTCTCTGATCTTATTAGCTCGACGATGTAAAACACGTGAAGGAGTTAACTGACGAATCAAACTCTCTGTTAAACCTTCCTTGAGCTGCTTTAAACCTTCATCAGAGATCTTTTTCTCAAATTCTACGACCACCCTATAAACCTTGTCAACCTTTTCTTCGGTTTTGATTTTCTTCAATTCTTCCTTCGGCACTATTCTTAATTTAGAAACTTCAACCTTTCCTTCTGCTGTTTGAGCCAGCTTTTTTCTGAATGTTCGTAGTTTTATCTTTCTTATTTTTGGCTTCTTCACTTCAATGATGAATGGTCTTCCTGATCCAAGAACTCTTGCGTCTATATCTTCACGACCAGCAGCATGAAACCGAGTATCTGTTCCCTCAGTCATTTCAAGAAGTGGGGCTGCAATTAACTCTTCGACAGATTCAGGGTACATTTTTCCTGTTCCTTTACAGCGAGTACAACCTACACCCTCACATTTTTTACAGATCCATTTGCTTTGAGGAATGCCTCTGACTAGCTTTCTATAGCGACCAGCTATGAAAAGTGGACGTACATTGAGAGATATGTTGTTTGTGAACGGATTGATGATAATAAGAATTTCTGGTTTTTTGTAATCCACAGTCTTTTGGGTTATCGATGCGATTTGTCTGCCTATTTCGCGACTCAGCTCGTTCCGGATGTTTTCGCCCCATTTTATGTGAAACTTAGCGCGTAACTCATCCTCTCTATTTTCTATTCCAGGTGGAACTGTTATACCCACGAGAAAAGTTTTGTACTCGTAGTCGTTGAGTTTTTCAACGACTTTTTCTATGAATTCTTTTATCTTGTTGAAATTGTTTTCACAGAGATGGCATCTTTCTTCTGTTTTTACAGTTATTCCTTTGTTCTCCAAGTTTTTTACTGCGAAGTTTGAAAACCCTTTTCTTGCAACCGTTATGAGAAGATTGGTTCCTTCTTCTGAGCCTTCAAGGGCAAGCCTGTCTCCTTCCAGTGTTAAGAGAAGCTTTATCGTTTTCCCTCTCTCCTGGTTGGTTAGCCCATGTGAGAGAAGAGCAAACTGTCTTCCTAAGCAATAATCACAAAGAGCATGTTCTTTTAACAACGCTTCTGCGGTTTTCAATATTTTCATAGCCTTTCTCTCGAGTTTTATTCTCTTTACGTGGCTGAGAAAATGCAGCCTTTAGAATTTTCTTTGTAATTTCTTCAGGAATTTTTGGGGCATTCTCTTGCGACTGAAAGTCTTCATGTATTTCTTCATTAAGAAATATTGCTTCACAAGTTCTTTGACGCTTTTTTCGTTTGTACCTGAGCCTGATGCAACTCTTCTGATTCGAGAAGAGTTAAGTATTTTCGGGTCTGCTCTTTCCTCTTTTGTCATTGATTGGATGATGTACTTCCATTGTTTCATCTTGTCCTCCGCTACATTGACGGCTTCGTCTGGGATGTTGGTTCCTACTCCAGGAACCAAACTCAATATACTTTTCAGTGTTCCCAGACTCTTCATGGCTTCTATTTGCCCGAGCATGTCTGTTAGCGTAAATTTTCCACTTAAGATTGCTTTTGCTTTCTTTTCAGGTACCGATATTTCAGCTTCTCTAACCTTCTGGACTAGACCTTCAATGTCACCCATCCCTAAGAGCCTGCCAACAAACCGTGAGGGCACAAATTGCTCTAGGGCATCAATTTGTTCTCCTGTTCCAATGAACTTTATGGGCGCTCCCGTCGCGGACACAGCTGAGAGTGCTCCTCCACCTCTAGCTGAACTATCCAGTTTTGATATGAGAATCGAACCTATCTTAGTTGCTTCGTTGAAAGCTTTTGCTTGTGCTGTTGCTTGCTGCCCCATCGTAGCGTCAACGATGAGGATTATCTCATCTGGCTTCACTACTCTTGCTGTCTTTTTCATCTCTCCAATTAAGCGCTTCTCATCTTTGTGGCGACCTGCTGTGTCAAGTATTATCACCTCATAATTCTCTTTCCTAAACTTCTCAACACCACCAATAGCGATTTTTATGGAGTTCTTCTCTGTTTTGTTGCCATAAACTGGAACGTCTATTCTATCAGCCAGCTGCTTCAATTGAGCGTAAGCGCCAGGACGGTAAGTATCAGCGCAGACAAGGGCCGGCTTCAGTCCTTGTTTTTGGAAATATTTGGCTAGTTTAACCGCGGTCGTAGTTTTTCCAGCGCCTTGAATGCCAATAAGCATGTAAACCCGAGTCTTTCCAGTTTCTATCGGAATCTTTGCCGGTTTTTCGCCTAGAAATCTTGTAAGCTCGTCGTAAAGAACCTTTACAACGTGCTCGCGCCTAGAGATTCCAGGCGGCAACTTTTCCTTTAAGGATCTTTCTTCTATTCTGCTTGAAATCTCAAGTACGAGTTGAACGTTTACATCACCTTGGAGTAAAGCACGCTGAACATCCTTAACAAGCTCTTTTACAACAGCCTCATCAACAACCGGGACTTTCATAATCTTACGAATGGCTCTAACAAGTGAAGAGCCTAATTTTTCTATAGCCGACATCTTTGGAGCCCTCTAGTTTTTATGTTAACACGCTCAACTCGAAGGGAGACAAAGCTCATTAAAAATGTTTATGGATTTTGAGTACAACAGATTATAACACTTAATTCTTTATGAAATATGTTAAAAAACAATTTTTTTCAGAGTTGATGACATGCTCGTAGTTGCTGAAAAGGGATCGGTTGCTAGATCTATTAAAGCAGCCATTCGCCCCCCTCCTAGAGCTCTGGCTTTATCAGGACACTTTCTTGGACTTAACTTTTCTGAAGAGTATAGGATTTGGACGAAAGTTAATCCGAATAGGCTTTTTCAAGCGCCAATCAGGTGGGTTGTCAAAGACAAAAAAAGGTATTGGAACCTCATTAAAGCATTGAAAGAAGAGGAAGCTACACTTGTAATCGCAACGGATAACGATCCTGAAGGAGAACTCATTGCATACGAAGTTCTCAATTTAGCTGAAAATGTTCTTGGCGATTTTTCATACAAACGGATGCGATTCAACTCAACAACATATTCCGAGTTGCGTCAAGGCTGGTTGAATTTGGAAGATGAATTGAACTGGGGCTGGGTATGGAAAGCCCTTTTCCGCCATAAGTTTGACCTCATAACTGGAGCGGCATATACCCGTCTTCTCACGCTATCAGCTCAAAAAACAAGGAAAGACATCAAACTTGTTTCTTGGGGGAGTTGCCAAACACCAACCCTCTGGTTCGCCTTTCAGAGGGATATGACGATCAAGAATTTCAAACCTGAAAAATACTATGTTGTGGAGGCAATTCTGAATAT
>JAUVYS010000133.1 GCA_030602965.1 Candidatus Bathyarchaeota archaeon
GAAATATTTACCACTGGGGTCATTACTATAAACCCATATTTTTTCACCATTATTAAATATAAATATTTGTATCCCTGGTACTGATTCTTTACTATTATTATCAACGATACTGATTTTAACTTCTTTATTTATCAGTGGATCATAAAACTGTATTAAATTAAATATCGTAACCTGTATGAAGGTAACAGGAGAGACTTTTTCTTTCCATCACAAAAGAAAAAGAGCCGAAGGGGTAAGATACAAAAAGTATCCAAACTTTCAGGTAAAAGGACCGTTACCAAACAGAACTCTGGAGAGCTTTATTCAAAAAAGCACCGAAGGAGCAATTCCTAATCTTTAGGAAAACCCATACAGAGTTTATTACAAAAGTAATTTCCTAATGTTCTAGGAAGAATCTTTCAGGTAAAAGGACAGAGTAAGATGGAAATATTATTATTTTCTTATTTTGTCTTTTTGTTTTTATAAAACATTTTAAAAAAGCATTGAAAATAATGGTTCGATCTTAGAATTAGAAATGTTAAATATTTAGACCTTGAACAATAAACATAAAGACAATTAAATAGAATATGCTATCCTGATATCAGGAAGAGCTTGTTACATGGATAGGTCAATTGAGACTAGAACGATCAGGATTAATCGATCAGTTCGTAAGTCAGATGGACTGCCCTTTGATAAGTTTGAACAGTATCAAAAGCAGAAGGAATTAATCACTACAGCGATGAAAGAGCACCAAGATACTAGCCCAATAGTTATGCAATCTCCGCGAGAAGGTGCACACTGTTAAACTATGATTCCAGAGAATTGAAGCATCGAGGCCAACAAAGCGTCAGATGCGACGCGGAAGTCAGAATGCCTCAACGCTAAAGTAAGACATCTCTTACACAATTGTGAAACAAAGTAAGAAATTGACTGCAGGAGGATAGGGAGAATGGTAACTGGAAAATGTGAGATTATGCATCAATATAGCCGAGCTATAATGCACATGCGTGAACAGAAGAATTTGCAACGTTTCGGTTTGATATTTGGAGCAGGCATAGGCAGAGATTTCGGTTTCCCTTCTTGGTGGGGACTGGTTAAGCGAATCGCAGAGGACAAGATAGTATCTGGAGGCAAATTAATTCAAGGGATTGGAACAAAGACTTCTATATCACAGCTTCTTTTTCAAAACTACAAATCCCAAGTTATGAACTCAATTCCAAATGGATTTGACGAATACAACAAACTCAACTCCTATATACAATCTGGCTGGCATAGGGTTATTCATGATGCTCTTTATAAAGATGTACCAGAAAATATTCTTGAGTTAAAGAAATTAGATCCTTATCTCAAAGATTACTTAAGCATAATTAAGCAGACCAAGTTAACAATCAATTATAACTTCGATGATACGTTAGAAACCTTACTCAGCGATAGTCGTTTGCTAAAAGAGATAGAGATTACTAGAGGATTTCGAACCGTATGGAGTGCTGATGTGCAATTATATCCACAAAACGCTGTAATCTATCACCCTAACGGGTATTTGCCTCGCGGATTTAGTGATAAACCAAGCGACGATCTCATATTTCTAGAGGGTGCCTTCGGTGATCAGTTAATTGAGAGTGTATCAGGTCACTACAATACACTCTCATATCACTTCTCTCAGAACACTTGCTTATTTATTGGAATGTCTCTAGAGGATTCCACACTCAAACATTTGTTGCGGAAAAATGCTATTCTTCGTCCAGGACATGTACATTACTACATCCATTTTTTACATGATAACGAGGTTATTGATTCAGAGCAAAAGAGAGCTATACGTTCTGCTAATTTTGAAGTTTATAATCTAGTGACTCTTTTCTTAAACCGGAAAGGCATTTCGACTTTAGGCCAATTGTTAAGTTCAAGCGATGAGGAGGTGGAACTTATAGCAGATGAAGTTGATGTGCCGACTACCTATCGTTTTTTCTTAACTGGATCTGTTTGTGTTGGTAAAACTACATTAGTATCTAATTTTCGTAGCCTCCGCACCCATGATGAGTGGCTAGAGAAAAGAGAGGCTGAAATGCACAAAGATCCAGAAAATGTTCAGGCAGATTCTATTATTCGGCGGATAGATGAATGGGTAGCACAACAATGGAGACGGAAGAATTTCATTCTCTATCAAGCGAAAAGACCTGGAATAGATATAATTGACAGATGTTCTTTGGATGCCTTCGCATTCACACCTAAAAATCAATGGCGCGAGAAAGCTGTATTCACAAGAAAAACTATAACACCACAAAAATCGAAAGCTAAGCTTGCAAAAGGTGAAATTATATTACTATTAGGAGAGCCAAAAGTAATGGCTATTCGAGCTATGAAACTACAGAAGGATGTCACTGCAGAGCAACTTGCTTATCGTCAAGAATTATTACGTGTCGTCTATGATAAAGATGCTGAGGGTATTATAGAACTTGACACACGCGAAAAATCCATTCAGCAAATTGCCAAAGAAATATGTCGCATTATTCATATAAACGAATATAAAGAGTGTGATCTGCAGGGTAGACTGGAGAAAATCGAAAGAGGGGACATTTTTCCCATTTTGAAAAAAGAAGAAGGCTCGGAAAACTAATGGAGTATTTCCCTTTTTTATTGCAATTACCAGCGAAAATGGGTAAACTTATCTGTAGTATCAAGCTATTCAGGACTAACGAAATTATCGCAAGCAAAGATTTGTTCCCACAGTTAGAAATGAACTTATAACACTGTATGATCTCCATATTGAACTATTGTTCAGTGTGCTTTCGAAGAGAAGGAAAGATAGAAATGGGAAAGTTAATAGTGTTAATTGGTTGTGCTAAAAAAAAATGCTTATTCAAATCAGTAGCTGAAGAAATATATATTAGTCCACTTTTTCGGTTAAGTTTAAAGTATGCACGCAAACTCAAACCAGATGCAATCTTTATTCTTTCGGCAAAATATGGATTAATCACCCTAAGAGACGAGATAAAATCATATAATATTACTCTCAATAAAATGCCAGCCGTACGAAGAAAAGCTTGGTCCCTAAAAATTATCGGTCAACTTGCAATTGATTTTGATTTACAGAAAGATCATTTTATTATTTTAGCTGGTACAAGATATCGTGAATTTTTACTTCCCTATATAGCATCATTTGAGATTCCATTACACGGATTACCTATCGGAAAGCAAATACAATTCCTTAAACAAGAGGTTGAAGATGATTGATATTTGCGAGGAATTACATTTCGCCTTTTTTAAGCTTAAGCGCTTCTATTTTCCTTTTGAAGTAAGCCAAATACCTCTCAATGGTATTTATATCCTATTTGAACGAGGTGAACGAGCTCACGGTGGAGATAGAATTGTACGAATAGGCACGCATACTGGTAAAAATCAACTCTGCTCAAGACTAAAGCAGCATTTCGAAATGGAGAATAAAGATCGAAGTATTTTTAGGAAAAACATTGGGAGAGCATTACTAAACCAAAATAAAGATCCATTTCTTAAACAGTGGAATTGGGATTTAACTACTCGAAAAAATAAAGAAATCTACGGATCATTGGTTGATTTAGGTAAACTGAAGAGAATTGAACGGGAAGTAAGTCGTTACATTCAAAATAGTTTTTCTTTTGTCGTATTTGCTGTTCAACAAAAGGAAAAGCGCTTATCTTTTGAATCAAAAATAATTTCTACGGTGAGTCAGTGTGCTGAGTGCTATCCATCGATCAGCTGGTTAGGATTGTCATCACCAAATCCCAAAATTCGCAATAGTAGTTTATGGCAAGTAAACGAAATATACAAAAAGTCTTTATTAGAAACAGAACTAATAGAAATTAAGCAATTCTTACGATAGTATGAAGAGCTGTTAGAGTCTAACGGAATCTATAATTGAAAAATAACAATAAACCATTTAATCATCTGAATCATTTAGTATAGTCTAGCCGCTTTATTTATTACAAAATAAGAACTAAAGCTAGAAAGGCTGGAGTTTGGACACTATTCAAAATTAGTAACAAAGTATCAGTGTTTATTTATGATCTTACGCAGTCCTCTTTCAGATATTTTTTTCCTATCCATGGGGTCCCCAATTTGTTCAAGATTATCAAGAATACTTTTATCAAGTTTTAACAGATTTAGTACTTGAGTAACTCTTGCCCTTGAGATACCCTTTATTCTGGCCAGTTCTGCTTGATTCTTT
>JAUVYS010000007.1 GCA_030602965.1 Candidatus Bathyarchaeota archaeon
GAAGGTCTTGAGGAAAAAACTCAATTATCCGATTAGCAAGTTTTCCCTGTGCCTGGTCCCATACCCCTCTGACGAGCCAACCATACATATATAGTAGCATCTATATAGTATCATATATATATATATATATATATATAATAAATGTACCCATAGAAATTAAGTGTCATACATATATAGTGTCATGTACATATATGTATCTATGGATATTCAGCGGGGTATGGGAGTACAGTCCTGGATAACTTGTAAATCGGATAACTCTATAAGTGTGTGAAATTATTGAGGAAAGTGAAAAACCCTTTGTTTTTAAGTAGCCGGAATCATTGAGAGTTTACGGGAATTTTCAGCCCAAAAGTGCTTTGCTCAATAATATCAAGAGGTTATGAATTTACACAGCTTTAGACTGGTCATAGGGCTGAACCGCTGAAGTTACGACTCATACGACAAAAGGTCGACGGAATTTTTTGAGCCTTCGACTTGCCGACACGACGACTGGCGATATGCCGACAGCAAAGAGGATGTGTCTTTCGACACCCGACAGGGGGCTGGATAGGGGTTTTGTGATGAGTGCAAGTTTGTGATAATTGTAAAACGGTAATGATTGTAAAATTAGTTTGGTTCCTGTATGCAATAAGTGTGCCAAGTAATCTGGCACGAAAGTTGAATATGCAATTCTTATGCCAGCCTTTGTGGCATATTATTTGTAATTGCATAAAGTGTGCCAGCCTACGAAATTTTTTCTGGCACGGAATTTGTATCATGCAAGTTGTGTGTCAAAAGATAAAGTTTCGTTTGTGTCAAGTTTGACACGTTTCTTGCTATTCTTATTATATAGTTTCCCACAAAACTTTTATTGCGAAACTTTTTTGTTTCAAACCTGAAAAAAGAGCTTGACAAGTTAACTTGCATTTGTTATTGTTTAATTACAAAAAAGAAAGGGGGGTTTGAAAAATGGCAAAACCAAAAGTTCTAAGAGAGTGTGTTCTGTTACGTTGCAACTTTTGTGGGAAACTATTTAAGCGTGTTATTTTTCCTAATACGTTTGGGGTTTCTTGTTCTAAGTGTAAAGAAATTGACGTCGAAGTGGTGGGTGTTGAAAGGCGTTGAACGAAAAACTTGCCGGCAATTTAACACGGCATGCATAAAGTGTGCCAAACTTTTGGAAGGAGAGAAAATTATGAAACGTGTAAAAGCAAAAGCCAAACGTGGTTTAGCCTTAGTTAAGGTTTATGAAGACATTGAAGAGGCTATTAAAGACGTAGGTAAAGAGAGGGTGTTGCATTTAATCAATAAGTCGGTAAGAACAAATGCGATAAATGAAGTGAATGCAGTTAAAAAGCCGCAGGCTATTCGTAACAAAAAGACGAAAGACCTTGAGGCCAAAAGCAAAGCTGGGACACTTTCCGAAAAAGAGGTTGTTGCTTATACTAAACTTTTGGCGTATGAAGCAAGTTTAAATAAGTTATAAACTAATCGGCTGGCGGGTTAAATGGGCAGGGCGCAAAACCCTGCCCACTTTTTTGTTGTGAAACTTCTGGTGCGTTCATTGCATATGCACAGGCTGTGCCAACTTTGTGGCACGGAAACTGCATATGCACGAACTATGCCAGCAGGTTGAAATTTTATGCAGGAATTTTTTTATGATCAACTGTGCGGGACACTCACCAAACCCCCCTCACTTTTCACCAGTGATAGCTTAGATAGTCGCAAGCTCAGTGGGCTCAAAGTTCAAATTTTAAATCTTAAACCCGATCTGGCGCCAACAGCCAACAAAAGGGCGTATCTCGAATCGTTTCGACCCCCTAACACTAAGGCTTCGACTCTTCCCGATGTTTCTTCTCAGGCTGCGAAGCAGCCCCTGGTTTTGGTTTTTCCCTGCCTTTGTTTTCTGTAGGCTCTGGCGCTTCGTAGGCTTTTCGGGCCAGAGAGGGTTTTCGTTCCTAACCCTCTTTTTCGGGTTCATCGTAATTTCAGCAACGTCGTTTTGATAGCACGAGCTACCTTAAAAATTTTCTGACTGCTCTTTTTCCTTGACAAAAATCCATAGGGTGGTAAAATTAGGGTGTGGAGATGTCTTTTCAAATACTATCTTGATAGCTGAGAAGGAAATTGTTATATGAAGAATGATCTTAAAGAGCTCATCGAAAGGTTAAAAGAAGATTATGATAAAAAAGCTGACCCTAAAGTGTCAGTTGAGAAATCTCCTGTTGTAAGTGGTTTAAAGGAGCGGAAGCTTAAATATTTTTTGCGCTGATGAAATGAAAGAAATAGAATTATCACAGGATTTTGTTGCTTTAGTCGATGATGAAGACTTCGAATGGTTAAGTCAGTATAAGTGGCATGTAAGAAGAAGCGGACGAACTTTTTATGCTACAAGATATTTTCGAGTCTTTAAAGGTTATTATTCACCTCTTTGGATGCATCGTGAAATTATGAGATGTCCTTGGGATATGCAGGTTGATCATATCAATCATAATAATCTGGATAACCAAAAGTCGAATCTGAGGATTTGTAATCATCAACAAAATCATTGGAATCAGAAGCTTTCTATTAATTCAACATCAGGTTATAAGGGTGCTTCTTGGGATGCTTCGAGAGGAATGTGGTTGTCCTCTATTACTCTTGATAGGCGTCATGTACATCTTGGTTATCATTTTAGTAAGGAATCTGCTGCCTTAGCTTATAATAGAGCAGCTATTAAACTTTTTGGTGATTTTGCTTTTTTGAATGATGTATTTTGAAAATTAAGGATTTGATATGTTGAAAAAACTCACTCCCAAACACAGAGAAATTATGCGAAGATTGATTGTAGGTCAAGATCCCTTGGAAATTGCAGAAGCCTTGAACACTACCTCAGCTACAGTTAATCGTCTGCAACGAGACGACCCTTTATTTATGAGTGAGCTTCGGGCGATGGAGCTTATGATTCAGGATAGGCTTGCAAATTCTGAGGAAAGGCTTTCTGTTCTTCAGAGGCTCGAAAAGATAGCTGAGGATGCAGCGGATCTTTGTGAGAATGTCATAAAAGGAACGGAGCAAGAGGTTCCTATTGAGTTGAGAGTGAAGTCTGCTTGGGATATTCTTGACAGGACTGGGCATAAAGCACCGGAAAAGAAGGTCATTGGTGTTGTTAATGCAGCGGATATCATTGTTGCTGCATATAATGCGAAGTATAAAAAAGAGGATCAGGATGCAGTTGACATCTGAGGCAGCCATAGCTTTTCAATACTATGAAGACCACCCCGTAGAATTTTGTGAAGAGGTTCTTGGGGTGGATCTTGACTCATGGCAGCGAGATGCTCTGAATAATTTACAGGAGTATCATTTCCTTGCTATACGTTCTGGAAGTGGTGTCGGAAAAACCTGCTTGATGAGCCTTGCTACAATTTGGTTTCTTGCAACAAAACCCTTCAGTAAAGTTCCTACCACAGCACCATCACAGCATCAGCTCTATGACCTTCTATGGAGCGAACATCATAAATGGATTTCAAAATCACCTTTCCTACAAGACCTTCTTGTTTGGACACAGACAAGGCTTGGTGTGAGGGGTCATGAGCCTGTTTGGTATGCGGTCGCTCGGACAGCGCAAGCATCTCCATCTGGAGAGGTTGCTGAAGGTTTGCAGGGTTTTCATGCAGATGACAATTTACTCTTTCTTGTTGACGAAGCTTCGGGTGTGCATGATGCAATTTTTCCTGCAATGGAGGGGGCGTTAACCGGTAAAAACGCCTATGCCTTACTTGCTGGAAATCCTACCAAAACTTCAGGTTATTTCTTTGATATCTTCAACAAACCTAAAATAGGAAAGCTCTGGAAAAGGATGCATGTTTCATGCTATGACAGTCCTCGTGTCGAAGGTAGGTATCTTACTATGATGGAGGAACGTTATGGTAAAGAACATCCTGTCTTTTTAATTAAGGTTGAGGGTGAGTTTGCAACAGGGTCTATTAATACACTTATTCCCGTAAATTATCTTGATGCGATGCAGAACAACCTTATGGATAGAACTATGTCTCCAAAGATGCCTATACATATTGGGTTAGATGTTGGGCGTGTTCATGCATCAAGCGTTCTTACAGTGCGTCAAGGCTTTAATGTTTTGAAGATGGCTGAGAAGCATAAGCCTGGATTGATTACAGATACGGAAGAAGTGAGTCAGTGGGTTATTGAATATATAAATGCTTACGATCCTGCTTTTGTTAAGATTGATGCTGTTGGTATAGGAGCTGGTGTTTATGATGTATTAAAACTTGCTTATGGAAGTAGGATTATACCTGTTATTGGAAGTCAGAAATCTATGAAACCTGAGCGTTTTATAAACCTTCGTGCTGAGGGTTATTGGGATTTGAGGGAGTTGATACCGAAACTCTGGTGTGCTGATTGGCCGACTAAACTTCTTGTTGAGTTGGGAGATATTCGTCAAAAGGATAATGTGCGTAAGGATATTGTTCAAATCGAATCTAAAAAGGATATGATGAATAGGGCAATGTTATCACCTGACTGGTCGGATAGTCTGATGTATGCTTTTTTAAGCCCTGAATCCTGCTTGGGAGAATTTCTTATGCAACCTTTTAGTTTTTCGGACATAGTACCTGCAATAACAACAGCTTTGGTTAAAGAAAATGCCTCAGTCTGGAGTCATTTTCAAAGAACTCACCGCTCTGGGGTGAGTAAATGGAGTATGTAAATTAAAATAAAAAGGTTGGGGGTCGCACCTCCGTAAAAATTGAAAGCCTGTTCTTTTAATTTTCCTTTTTATGTATAAACCTAACAGGGGGTTAATGATGAAAGAAGATTTGTGTTATTATGAGGGATGTAATAGACTTGCTGAAGTTGGCGGTTTGTGTCTGAAACCTTACAATCTATGGCTTGGAAATGTTGATGATAAGCATAAGCATGGTAAGTCGTTAGAAGAAAGATTCTGGTCTTTTGTTTGGAAACCTACAAAGGATGGATGTTGGCTTTGGAGAAGTTCTATATCACACAGCGGTTATGGGCTCTTTTCAAGAAGATTAGAGGGATCTCGTACTTCCTCTGTAATAGGGGCTCATAGATTTTCTTGGATGCTCCACTACGGAGATATCCCCGAGCATTTACAAGTTCTCCATAGCTGTGATGTTCGTGCTTGTGTAAATCCTAAGCATCTATACTTGGGGTCTCAAGCAGATAATTTAGTAGATATGGTAGAAAAGAGTCGTTCTCTTTACGGAGAACGAAATAGTCAGGTTAAGTTGACAGAAAATGATGTGTTGGAGATAAGGCGTCTAAGGAGAAAGACTCATCTTACTCAAAGAGAAATAGCTGAGATGTTTGGTGTTAGTCAGACACGGATAAGTTATATTGCTCTTTATAAAAATTGGAATTATCCAAAGATTTTGGAGCGTGAAAAAAATGAGTGAGGGATACTTAAAAAATCTTAGACGAACGGAGATCGGGAAGACTGGTATCCAGTGGAGCTATGGATATGTTCAAGAGGATTTTCTTATCGAGCTTCGGGGAAATAGGGGTGTTAAGGTTTTTCGTGAAATGTCGGATAATGATGCAATTATTGGCTCCTGTTTGTTTGCAATAAAGCAGATTCTCCGTGAAGCGAGGTGGGCTGTTAAGCCTGGAGACGAAAAAGTAGCAGATTGTAAGAAGGATGCGAAATTTCTTGAGGATAATCTTGCTTCGATGACACACTCTTGGTCAGAGTTTGTTTCGGATGTTTTATCGATGCTTCCTTATGGTTGGAGTTATTTTGAACAGGTCTTTAAAGGGAAACGGGATGGTTCAGTTGTCTGGAAGAAGATAGCCCATAGGAAACAATCTTCGATGGAAAAGTGGGAGATTGACGACGTTGGTGAGATCCAGGGTTTGTGGCAGAGACCAGCCCCAGATTATAAATCCTTTTATCTACCTTTGAAAAAGTCTATTCTTTTTCGTACTGAGTCGGCGGGTAATAATCCTGAGGGGAGAAGTGTTCTGAGAAATGCTTATCGATCCTGGTATTTTAAAAAGGCTATAGAAGAAATTGAGGGTATTGGAATTGAGCGTGACCTTGCTGGGTTGCCTATGTTAACACCTCCTCAAGAGTTTAATATGCAGAGTGAGGATAAGGAGACCCAAAGCGCTATTGAATGGTCAAAGAGGTTGATTTCCTCTGTAAGACGTGATGAACAAGATGGTATTTTTAAGCCCTTCGGTTGGGAGTTTGAGCTTCTTAGTTCGTCGGGTCAAAGACAGTTTGATACAACAGAGATTATTAACAGGTATAATAAGCAGATTGCTGTTACGGTTTTGGCTCAGTTTATAATGTTGGGTATGGAGAGGACGGGTAGTTATGCTCTTGCTAAGGAGCAGACGGACATGTTCTATTTAGCTCTTGAGGGATGGATGGATGCAATAGCTTCAACTTTTAACCGTCATGCTATTCCTACACTTTTTGGACTTAATGGTATTTCTTCTGAAGATAGACCTTTACCTTATATGGTTCATACAAGCATTCATAGGTATAATCTCCGAGACTTGTCTTACTACGTCAGCACTTTAGCTAATGTTGATGGACTTGTTATTGATGAAGAGATACAAACATATTTGAAAAATTATGCAAGATTATCGGAGTTTAGGGATGTACGAAAGTAAGGGGCTGATAAGTTCAGCGCACTGAAAAACCGAGATGACGAAAAAATGCCTTATCCAAATGAACATGCGGCAAGATTAAAAGACCCGAAGCAGTATGATGAATTTCGACGAAGCAACAACAAATTTGGTGGTGGAATACATGCTATCTTTGGAATTAAAACTAAACCTAAAAGGGTAAGTGAGCTTCAGTCTATCAGATTTGATAAAAATAAGTTTACAGTAGCTCAAGCAAAAAAGTGGCTGAGGGATCATAACTATAAACCTATAAGGTTTGAACCTGCTACAGGAGAGGAGAAGAATATGCCGAAAGCAAAAATATTATCAATAAGTGGTGTGATAGGTTGGGATACAACAGCTAAAAATGTAAGGGAGTTTCTTGAAGGTGCTGGAGGTAAAGCTGTTGAAGTTCAAATTTCCAGTCCTGGTGGTTATGTTTATCCTGGCCTTGAGATGTTTAATGCTTTACGGAACTACGAAGGTCATGTAACGACTCGACTCATGGGTCTTGCAGCTTCGATGGCGTCCTATATTGCTATGGCGGGAGATCGTGTGATTGCTGAGGATAATTCTATTTTCATGATCCATAATGCTGCTGGACTCGCTCTCGGTGATCATAAAACAATGCGAAAAGCTGCTACTGTCATTGAGGGAATCTCAAATTTGCTTGCTAAGAAGTATATGGAAAAGACTGGCAAGTCTCTGGCTGAGATAAAGGAGCTTATGGATGATGAAACTTTCCTTTTCGGTGACGAGATTAAGGAGTCAGGTTTTGTTGATGAAATTGCAGAAACTAAGAAAGGAAAAGATAAAGCAACTGCTGTAGCTTTTGCTATTGCTGCAGTTACAGAATGTACGATTAGGATGAAAGGAGCTGAAAATGCTTACGAAGATCTTGAAAAGGTAGCAGCCTTTTTAGATACAGGAATGGTTGTACTGGATGGTGCAGCTCCTGGAGCTTGGAAGTATTGTGTATGTAGTAAGTGTAGCTATTGGGAAAAGCACACTGCTGGTAAAACGTGTAAATCATGTCCTAAGTGCGGGACTCAAATGCACGGATCAAATACAAAACCAAAGGGAGGTAAAAGTATGAAGACGTTGAAAGGGATTCTTGCTATTGAGGATGTCGAAGAGCGAAATAAAGAAATAGAATCGTTCTTTGGTGAGCTCTTTGACGAGGATCGAGAAAACATGGTAAAGGAGGTTCTTAAAAGTCTCGGGATAGAGAAGAAAAAAGAGCCTGTTAATGTCGAAGCCTTGAAGGTAAATGAGGAGCTGGTTAAAACTGTGAAGGATTTGCAGGGTCAGGTTGATACTCTGAAAGTTGAGGTTAAGAGTGCAACTGAGGCAACTGGGGTTGAGAAGGATGCCCGTAGGCTTCTGGAGATTAAGGCTTCTTTGAAGGACGGGGAGGTTTTTGGTGACATTGAAAAGATGGCTAAGATGATTTTCTCTCTTGAGAAGGTCGATTCTGAGTTGGCTAAGGACATGGAAGCTCAATTCAAGTCTGGATCTGAGAAATTGAGAGCTGCTGGTATCTTCACCGAGATAGGAAGTTCAGATGAAGGAAAAGAAGGTGGTTCTTATGAGAAGCTGAAGAAGTTGGTTGATGAGGCTGTTGCAGCAGATCCTACTATCACTCCAGCGAAGGCCTGGAAAGATGTTATCAGGGATAATCCTGAGCTTTATAAAGAGTATCTGAAAGAAAGATAAGGGAGGTAAATAAATTATGGCGACGGAACTACAACTTTTCGATTTGAGTCGTGATGCTGCTGCAGATTTCTACACAACGAGTAAGCAGTTCTATGTTATGAAGTTGGATACTAACTCTCGTGCTGCTTTAGCGGGAGCCGCAAACGCATCTTCGATAGGACTTCTGCAGAACAAGCCAAAAATATATGAGGCTGCAGAGGTAAGGAATTTGGGCATCAGTAAAGCTGTTTGTGGTGGAGACATCACAATCGGAAATAAAGTTACTGGTGACTCTGATAGTAAAATAGTCGAAGCTGGTTCAGGTGAGTATTACATCGGAATGGCTATGGAAACAGGTGCAGACGGTCGAGTCATCAGTGTTCTGATGGGCTTCGGTTACATGCCCTGACAACAATTTAAGGAGGTAATATAAAAGATGCCGCAACCAACTGGAAGAGATTTACATATTGATAGACTCCTGAGCGATCTGAGCATTGGCTATATAAATGAGCCGTCATCGTATATTGCAGACAAGGTATTTCCTGTAGTATACTCTGACAAGCAGTCAGATAAGTATGCGAGGTATCGTAAGGGAGATTGGTTTAGGGACGAGGCGGAGAAGCGTGCTGTCTTAACAGAAAGTGCCGGTGGGGGTTATGAACTTTTGGCTCCTGGGACATTTTTCTGTGATGAGTGGGCTTTTCATAAGGACTTGGCTGACGAAGACACAGATAACGCTGATGAAGTCTTCAATATGGATGATGATGCGACGCAGTTTTGCACCGAAAAGCTTCGTTTAAGACGTGAAAGAGAATGGGCTTCGAAATACTTCGGGACAAGTATTTGGGATAAAGACCTTGAGGGTCAGACAGATACTCCTGGAACAGACGAGTTCAAGTGTTGGGATGAATCAAGTTCGACTCCGATAGACGACATTGAAGATGCTAAGGCTATTGTGCAGGGTCAAATTGGTATGATGCCTAATACTCTTGTAGTAGCAAGTAGAGTTCATCAGTGTTTGAAGAATCACAGTGATGTTTTGGAGCGTTATAAGTATACTCAGACGGGTATTATCACTGCGGAGCTCCTTGCCAGAGTTTTTGAAGTTGAAAACTATCTGGTAGGTTCTGCTCTGTATGCGACGAATCCTGAAGATTCTGTCGAGGATACAAATGACGATTTGAGCTTTATCCTGACTCAGTACGATGCGCTGCTCGTTTATGCTGCCCCAAGACCTTCTAAGAGACGACCTTCTGGAGGTTATACCTTCAGGTGGAGAAGGCCTACTAAGGGTGGTCAGACGGGTGATCGCCTCGAGAGTACCGTTCGTAAGTTCAGGATGGACCCGATTGGTGGTACAAGAATCGAAGTCTCTGTTTATGAGGACATCAAGCTCGTTGCTGCTGCTTGTGGATGTTATTTCAGTAACGCCATTTCAGCAGGAAGAACCATTACATCGTAATCAAGGGCAGCCTGGGCAGATCGTTTGGGCTGCCTTATTTTAAAACTTGCTGAGGTTTTTATGAGCTTTTCATACGATCCTACGGGTTTGTCAACAGAGCTCAATCGAATTCGTCTGGAGATTGGAGACACGGATGAAAACGATTATTATCTCTTGGATGAAGAAGTTGCTCAGATTCAATCGGAAAAATCAACTTTTTTTCTAAGGGTAGCGAAGTGCTGTGAGCTGATTTGTTCTAAGATTGCGAGAGACGTCAAAGTAAAGATGGGGCGTTTCTCAGAAGATTCGGGCGATGTATATCAGAGATATAAGGATATGGCAGTCGTATTTAATAGGCTTGCTTCAACTTCCTATCCGTGGAGCGGTGCTATCAGTGTTTCTGAGAAAGAAAGCATTGAAGATAACGCAGCTCTTGTCAAACCAAAGATCAAACTTGGTATGCACGATAATTAAGGTGGGGTTCTGAGATGTCAGGAATTGGAAAGTATCTTAAACACAGCGTTGATATAGTTCTTGTGACGATGACGAAGGGTATCAGAACTACTGTTACAGCGGAAGACGTACCTGCTTTTATTACACAAACTGAAGGGGTTTTTCGTGATGAGCAAGGAGATCATTTCGGTACAAAGACCATTGTCTTTTTAGCTGGTGATGTTGATATAGATATGGATGACGAGCTTATCGTCGACGGAAGACAACGACCTATAGCTAATATTTCTAAAGAACGAGGATTAAGTACCGAGGTGCATCACTTGGAGGTAGAACTTCAATAATGAAGATATCAGTAGATTTTGACGTCAGAAAATTTAATACTGGGCTTTTGTTGATTCGTAAAGGACTTCCTGATGTTTCTATGCGGGGCATGCGAGATGCTATGGATGACTTTAAGGACGACTGTCTTTATAAACTTCCGGCTTGTCCTATAGAGGAAGGTGACCTTCGAGCAGCTCATGAAATTTCTGTTAAAAGGGTAGGTTCAGAAATTGTAGGTGAACTCCACGTTGACCTTCCTTATGCTGTATCTATTCATGAAGGAATTAGTAGATGGGGAACTCCTTACAAATACAAAACTCCTGGTACTGGAGCTAAGTGGATTCAGTCTAAACAGCTCCGTTATCGAAGAAAGTATTTTGCTAAGATAAAGAGTCGTATCATAGGATTATTTAAAAGATGGTTTTCATAGAATACCTTGTAAACTACATTGAGGATAATTCTTCGCTGACGATTGACACCGATCTGTTTATTGGAGCAGATCAGCCCGATGCACCTGCAAGATGTGTCTTTCTCATGGAGTTTGCAGGAGGCTTTGAGCAATGGGATGGTCACAAGACTCAACCTATTCAGGTTCTTGCAAAGGATTTGACATATTTGACAGCTCAGGCGTTAGCAAATACGGTCTATGATCTGTTGTCTAATAAGCCTGGTTTTACAGCGGATGGGCTTACAGATACTTTTTTCTGTGAGGTTTTAAATCGACCCTTTCCAATAGGAAGGGATCAACGAGGAAGTTACATTTTTAGCTCTAACTTTTTATTCAGGACAAAGTAAATGGAAAAAACTTTTAGATCAAAGTCAGCGAAACTTATAGAGGCTGCAAGAGAAAAAAAAGGAGTTTTGGTTGATGAGAGACTTTATATACCTAATCCTATAATATGGATAGGAAATGATCCTGATAAGTTTTTTGTTCAGGGTGAGCTTTTTGGTTTTAACTGTCTGTGGCTTAAAGATTTGGATCTGAGTGTCTTGACGAAGGCAAAGTGTCTAATTGTCAGCTACACGGATCTAAATAAAAAAGCTGTTGCTGCCGTAAACTTTACCTGTGAGTATGGAGTTCCTGCAGTGTGGCTTCATCAGCATTTGCCCTCTCCTATTCATTTCTGGAATTTTAAACTCAGACTTTATACAACAGGACCAAAATCATTCTGGGAGGAAATATGTCGACTCGTCGCATAGCTATTGGGTTTTCAAACTGCTTAGGTAATTTTGTCATTATGACAGCAGCCTTGAAGATTCTGAGGGAGAGGGAAAAAGATAGTGAGATTTTCATGATAACGGATGAAGACATTTTACACAAGCATCCTGCTGTGAAGGCTTTGTCTGGAAGGCTATTCGACGATGTTGTAACGAACTATACTAAAAACAGCTTCGATGAGATTTATGTAGGAGATTGGTCATGTCCCCAGTGTATGGTTGCAAAGGGTGATGCACACAAGACTGCTGTTTGGTGGACTGGGTCAGCACCTTACTCGGGCATGCATGAGGTTCAGGTCTATTTAAAAATGATCGGAGCAACGAATTCTGATTTTTCAGGTTTTATGATGAAAGTAGCTGATGAACCTATTTTGGAGCAGAAACATCCTCGTGTCGTTCTGGCAAATGTCTCAAATCGGGTCGGGTCGAGAAAGGGTCAAAAAGCAGGATGGGATAAGTTTCCGGAGCTATCTCAGATTTTGACTGCTCTGAAATATGAAGTTATCTTGGTCGGTCAAGGTTTAGAGCTTGAAGGATGCGTAGGTATAAACTTTGTGGATAAGTTAGATATCTTTGAAACAGCAAAAGTTATTAGTCAGTGCGACTTGATGATTTCTACTGATACAGGATTGATGCATATTGCTGATAGTTTGAATGTGCCTATCGTAGTTCTGGCTGGTCCGACACCTATGACTAAAGCTCATCCACTTGTGTCACCTTATCGAGTTGTAAGGAATTTCATCTCCTGTGCTCCTTGTTATCAATCAACTCTCTGGAATTTTTGTAGTGACTCTGTTTGTATGAAAGGTATTAAGGTTGATGACGTCTTAAAGGAGGTTTTTTCTTTTAACCTTCAAAGAGATGTTCCAAAGCTTATGTCAATGTCTCCTTATATAGATAAAGCTCTTTCTCTGCCTCAAGAAGGTAAGAAGAGTGTTAAGATTGTTATGCCTTATTATGGAGGTGATCAGAGAATTGACGCAGCAGTGCAAACGTGGCCGAAGGATGTTCTTTTGCTGGCTGTTACTGATGAGGGAACAATTCCTCCGTCAGGCTACAAATATTTCTTTACTCCTGATAATGCTAAGAGGCGTGGGTTGAGTAAGAAAACGAAGCCTATTAGTAAAGACATCTTTCAAAGGCTCTTAGCTCAGTATCCGGATGAGGATTTTTATGGCTATGCTAATTCTGATATAATTCTTCCTCCAGGTATTGAGGTGTCGTCTTTGTTTCCTTCTGATGGTTATATAACTGCGGTTCATCATAGAAGAGATGTGAAAGAGTTTGAGGGTGATAATAGGAATATTATCTATTGGTCAGGCAAAGATTGTTTCGTTTGGACTTCTGATGTAGCAAGAAGGATTGCTGATGAATATCCTGAGCTTGTTATTGGCTCTTGTAATTGGGATGACGGATTGGCTCACTGGTTGTGGCGGATCTATGGTAAGGATGCGATTGATATAAGATATGGAGAAGTTTGGCATAAACTTCATCATCCTGGATGGACAGGTAGCGATCCGGATGCTCAGTATAATGGAGCTACTCTTGAGGCTTTTGGAATAACAACCCATTTGAGACATACTTATGATTGGAAGGGTCAATATGAAGCATGGACAAAGCGAAAGAATAAGATAGGAATTATTCAGCCTGGAAGGATTGGTGACCTTCTTCTTTGTCTTCCTATTGCGAAGTGGTACACAGATAAAGGTTACGAAGTTGTATGGCCACTATGTAATAAGTATTTGAGCTTATTCAAATGTATTGATTATGTGAAGCCTATAGGAGTAGGAGACGACATTGGTCAATGTTACCAAAAATCTGTAGAAATTTTAAAGGGTCAGGTTGGAAAGGTCATCAATCTTGGTATTGGATTTGGAAGACATGAAGAAGATTGGTTAAGCTCAGGTCTGTCTTTTGACAGATGGAAATATAAAGAAGCTGGAGTTCCTTATACTGAGCGATATAATTTGCAGATTAAGAGGGACAGAAAAAAGGAAGAAGCTTTGAAAGAGCATCTAAAGCTAACAAAAGATTATACTATCACTCATTCACAAGGAGAATCAGCTGGCAGCTTTAACTTTGATAAGGTTGGAGCTGTCGATGTTCATCCTGTTGAAGGTTATACTCTCTTTGATTGGATTGGCATTCTTGAAGGAGCTAAAAGCATTTATTGTATCAATAGTTGTGTTATGAATCTTATAGAAAGCCTTGGTATTGGCAAAGATAGGAGATATGCAAAGTTTAGTGCTTGGGAAACTGATGTAGTTCGGGCACCCTTGCTCAATCCTAAATTAAGTTCTGATTGGAAATTGTTTGAAGATGAAAAGGATAGGATTCTTCCCGTAGCTTTTTTTACCATCGTTTTTAATGGAATGCCTTTTATTGAGTATCATCTTGAAAAGTTTCGACAGCTTCCTTTTCCGTGGCATTGGTATATTATTGAGGGCTTATCGGAGGTTGCTGGCGACTCGGGTGCTGACGGTCATCGAGCAAGGGGAGGTCATGTTCCGGTTGATCGCAGTCAGTATCTTAGTACTGACGGAACGAAGGAATATCTCGATAAGATCAACGAATTGAGAGATGTAACTCTTTTTAGAAATGGCGACGTTTGGCCTTCTAAGTTGAGGATGATTAATACACCTCTACCTCATATTAATTACGATTGTCTTTTGTGGCAAATAGACGCTGATGAGTTTTACCCGATTGATTCTATGGTTGAGCTTCATAGGATGTTTATGAGTCAACCTACAAAAACAGCTGCAATAGTTCCCCATACTAATTTCATAAATATAAAGAAATGTGTTGTTCCTGACAAAGGTAGACAGTTATGGGGAAGTCAGTGGTTTCCTCGTATCTGGAGATATGAGCCTGGATGTAAATGGTATTCACACGAGCCTCCGGTGTTAAACGATAAACGTGGTCGAGATCTTAACAAGATAAATCCTTTTCACGATGTTGAAACGGAGAAGCTTGGTTATCATCATTATGGTTATGTACATCCTGCTCAAATACGCTTCAAGGAATCTTACTATGGATACAAGGGTCTTTATGAGTCATGGATTGATATAGGTAAGACAGATGGTTTAGTTAAAGTTGATGATTACTTTCCTTGGCCAGAAGTGGTAGGTGCTTTTGCCGATGACTTCCAAGATGAGTATCTTATTCCGGTAGATCAATGGTGAGGAAAATGACGCAGAGAAATGAAATTTGGAAAAAGATCTGAATCTTTATAGAGAGAAGATGAAAAATGAAAGATATTGGAATTATAGATAGGGTTTGGATTGGGTATGCGACGGATCAGAAAGTGCGTTTAAATGCTGCATCTGGAGGTATCATTACTGGCTCTCTTATAGGCCTTTTGGAGAATGGATCTATTGATGGAGCTGTTGTTAATATTCCTGATCTGGATTTTCCTCCAAGGGGAAAGAGTATCTTGGCTAAGACGAAGGGGGAGCTGATGCATAGTGCGAAATCCATCTACTGCGTGACAGAGATCGGACGTGGTCTAACTATAGCGAAGTATGATGACAGCATTAAGAAGCTCGCAGTAGTGGGACTGCCTTGTCATATATCTGATCTTAGAAAAATACTGAAGAAAGATGCTGTCTTAAGAAGCAAAGTCTCCATTTGTTTTGGTCTGATGTGTGGACACAATGTACTTCCATCCGCAACTATTGAGGCTCTTAGTCAATCTGGCATTGATATTAAAGATGTTCAGGAAATTTGCTATAGGTCACACGGTTGGTATCCTTTTTCTTACAGCGTGAAAATGAAAGATGGATCAGCTCGGGACTTTGTGTGGCCTAACTCTACTATGAAGGTAATTTGGGATTCTCTGAAATACCAACCTCAAAGATGTATCGAATGTTTTGACTTTGCTGCGGAAGAAGCGGATATTGCTTGTTGTGATGCTTGGCTTGATGAATATCGAGGTAACATGGAGGGGTATTCTATTGTTTTAACTCATAATGAGAAGGGAACTTCACTCGTTGAGCATCTCATAGAGAAGGAGATACTAACCCTGAATTTGAGTGATGTCTCTTGTATTGAAAGATCTCAGTATACGCAGATTAGTCATAAGAGGGGTAATAAAAATGAATAGGGTTCTTTTTTGTGGTGCAGGTTATGGTGCGGGTAATATAGGTGATGATGCTATTTTAGCTGGTCTCTTAACATCGTCACGTATGCATCTGCTTAAAGATACAGAATATGGAGCTGTGGTTTTTAGCCGAGCTTATACAAAGGAACGAGCAGGAGTTGATCGAGTATTTTACTTTGATGGAGGAGTAACTGAAGCCTTTAATTGGGCAACTCATATTGTTCTTGGGGGAGCTACGCTTTTGTCTGATTGGTCTATTGAATACTGTTCAGATCTTATTATATTAGCTCAACGTATGGATAAGCCTATCTGCATGCTTGCTGTTGGCGTTTCTGATGAACCTCCGGATGATCTTAAAGAGCTTCTGCGGATTCATTATGGAAGTTTGGATATGATAACGTTCAGGTCAGAGACTGACAAGAAGGCTGCTATTGATATGGGACTCTCAACAGAGAAGCTTTGGGTCTGTGCAGATGGTGCTTTTGCCATCGACTGTGGAGATACTGTCTATGATCCCTTAGTTACTCTCGGTATCAATCTTGTTCATGAAGGATTGCCAGAGAGATATCCATATGTCAGAACGGTGACGCAGTTATTGACTGAGATGCCCAGAGATTCAGAGTTCTCATTTATCTGTGGAGAGACTCGTAAAGAGGAATTATATGACTTTTTTCTTTTGCGTGATCTTCATCAGCGTTTCGGAGGAAGTTTTTTCTGCGAATACGTCGACTATCCTGATCTTCTTAAAGTTCTTGCCTCGTGTCGTATCGTACTGACGATGCGAATGCATATGATGCTTTTTTGTTCTCTTATAGGTGTTCCCTGTATACCCATTATAAGATCGCACAAAATGAAGCTGATGGCTGATGAAATTGGTTTTAACCGCATCATTTCTTTAGATGAAACCTCGTTTAGTCTGCAGCGTATGGTATCTATAGTTCTGAAGTATCCGGATGTAGCTGTTGCAGATGCGGATAAGATAGATGAGCTGAAGAAGAGGTCTATGACTAACGGTTTGATGCTTCAAAAATGGGGGAGTAAAACTCTATGAAACTAAATTTAGGGTGTGGGAGTGATTACCGAGAAGGTTTTATAAACATAGATGCAAATCCTGAAATAAAAACTGATTATGTAATAGTCTTGGGAGAAACGTCTCTTTTAGATTATTTCATGCCCGAAAGTTTCGGCTACATATTGATGCATGACATTCTTGAACATCTGTTTCGTTATGAAGCCTCAGTGTTACTCTGCGATTGTTATAAGCTTTTGAAGGATCAAGGAGAGATTAAAATAAGAGTACCTGACTTTGAGGCTATTTGTGGAGAGTCAAATTTCACTTCTGAAGATAAGATACGGTATATCTTTGGAAGACAAAAGCGTGGAGGAGTTTTTCTTTCAGAGTTTTGTCATAAATATGCATATACAAAGGATATGATGGGGAAGGAATTAGAACAAGCTGGTTTTAGAAATGTAGAGATTTATCCTGGCGGAACAAATTTAGGTGCGAAAGCTGTTAAATAGCTTGTAACTTCAGCCCGCTGAAAAACCGAGAGATTATTTGGTTATGATTAGAGATGTAGATGTAATTTTTAAACTTTCTCTTAATGAGGAAATATTTTGTAGATAGGAGGTAAATATCATGGCGTTAGAATTAGGTCCGTGCGAGGCGAACTTCGGTACGAAAGATGCTGAAGTTGATCTCGGTAAAACCGAAGGAGGCGTTGTTGTGACGTTTTCAACAAATGTTGCTGATTTGATGTCTGATCAATACGGTACAGCACCTGAGGATCAGGTTATATCGGGTCAAGGTGCACTCATAGTTTGTCCGCTGGCAGACATTACGCTGAGTAATCTTGCAATAGCCCTGAATCAATCTGTGAAGACAATCGGAGATGATTCAGGTATTGCTGGAGCAAGTCTTGTAGGGACGAAACTTTCTGATAAGGCAAACAGCTTGTTGCTTAAGAAGTATGTTAGTGGCTCAGTATCGGAAGATACACAAAATTGGGTGCGCTTTCCTAAAGCTGCTCCTCAGGGAAATTTTGATTACAGTTTCTCCAAGGATGGTCAGAGAATAATCAACTTGACTTTTATAGCCTTTGCGGATGACGACGGATATCTGTACTATCTTGGTGACGAAACTGCATCAACCGATGGGAGTTAATTATGAAAAAATCAGTTGATATTGACGCCCTTTTGGGTGAAGACAAACTTGAGTTGACACTTGGTGGAAAAGTCTACGAGGTTGACGACGTAAATCTCTCTGTCTTTTTGATGACTGGAAAAGGAAGCGCAGATGAAGATATTCTTCATAAACAGCTTGCGACTATTTTGAAGGTTGACAAAAAGGAGCTTAAAAATGTGGGAATTCGTGCTGCAGCCTTTGCTTTGAAGGCGATTAGGGAGTGGGTGACAGAGACAGGTTTTGAGGAAGTGGAGGAAGCTCCGCCAAAAAACCCTTAGATTATCCATATGCCTTCGCTATTATAGCTTCGACGTATGGATGGACACATCAAGATATTCTCAAATTAACAGCACGACAATTCTTTCTATACTTGCGTCAAGTTTTTAAGCTTAGATCGATGGAGCAGCTGAGAAACTTTGAAGTAAGTTTGCTGCCTCATATGAAAGAATATGATAGACAGCAAACCTATTTAAGGTATCAGCAACTTGTAGTTCCTGCAGAAGTTGATGAAAAAGTAATTGAAGATTCTTGGAATTTTTTAAGAAAAAGTGGTGGTAGAGGTACTTTACAATGACAAATCAAATGGCGTCCAGTGGAAGAGGTGATGCTCTTGCAAGCATGCGTCTTGACATTTCTGATGTCTTACATAAACTGAATCAAGTTTCTACGATGATGCAGAAGACGATGAGTCAAGTTCAGCAAAAGTCTATGCAAACGACGCAGTCAATGACAAAGGATACCAAAGCTTTCATGCATGTCAGCAGGGGAGCTGCAAAAACCTTCTCTCTCGATTGGTGGAAGCGTTTCGGTGAAGTTGCTGTCGGTTTTACAGTTGCTTATCGTGCAATGAATGCTATTCAAGCTGCGATGGTAAGAACTCTGCAAACTTTTCAGGAAGGTCTTGTTGCGATTGATGAGTTTCGTATGGGTGTTGTTTCTATTGCTGCATCACTTCAGATGCTTACCGAAGCTCCCTCTAAGAAGTCTCTCGAAGCTTACATGCGCTTCGGCGAGGTTATGTTTAAAAAGATGGAAATTCTTGCTATCCGTCATTTTGCGACAGGTCAACAACTTCAGATGGCCTTCACAAAGATGGTTACGCTCGGTATTGTTCCTCAAACTGAGCAGCAATTAGAAAGTATGGCGGCTCTTGTTGATAGAATCTTGATGGCTACAAAGGGTCTTGATGCTGGACGTCAGATTATGACAGAAATTCAAGCTGTTATTGAGGGAATGCAGAGACCTGGTGCAGTAGTTGCAAGAGAGCTTAAAAGTCTTGTACCTCATTACAAAGAGCTGATTGCGACTATGCAGCGTGAGCCTAATATTGCAAAAAGAACTCAGATGTTCTTGGAGGGCATTGCTGCGCCTCTTGCTGCAGTAGGTTCTGTGTCTGGTGAGATTATGAAAACTCATCAGGCGTGGCTTGCAAGTTTGGGAACAGCTGCTACTATCATGCTTCGATCTGGACTTCATAAGATGTATGATGATCTTCTTGATATTATGAAGTCTATGGTTGGATATTTGATAGGTAAGAACGGTTTAACTGAAAAAGGTATAGAGCTGGCTTATATTTATCATGCATCTTGGGAAATTGTTTTAGGAGCTATGATTAAAGTAAAAGATACTGCGGTTGTGATAGGAGCTCTTTATAAGGTTTTGACTTTTGATATTCCTATTATATCTGGTTTCTTTTGGACACTACGTTCCGGTGTTATTACCCTAAAGTTTGGCTTAAAAGAAGTTGTTATGATAATTGAGGAGTTAAAAAGGGGTCTTTCTCTTGCTACCAAAGAGGGAAAGACTTTTGATGACTATCTTGATGAAGTCTACAAAAAGATGGGTGATGTAAAACCGGCTCTTCGTTTTCCGATGCATCTTAAAGCCATGTATCTTGCCTTACAGAATATGCTCGATGATATTTCTGAAAGTAATAGGGCTCGTCTTAAGGATATGGCTGATGAGGGTGAAGGTCTCTTTGACCGAATAGATAGAAGATCAGCTATACTTTTTGCTGAAATGAGTGATGAGATCATGAGAATGAAGGGTCCTGCAGACTGGCTTGATCCTGAGAAGTTTGAAAAGTTTGCTGCAATAATAAGAGCTCAGTCAAAAGATCTTATTAAGGATATTTTAGAGTATATACAAAAGCTTATGAAGGGATCTGATGAGGAAATTGAGAAAGAGAGAAGGGCAAGACTTCGGAGGGAGCGTCAGGTCTTATCACTTCAAAAGCAGATGCATAAAGACATTCTTGTATTTCGTCTTGAAAAGCTTAAGCAGAGTGCAGAGGATGAACTCGACCTAAGATTGAAAAAGATAGAAGAGCTTAACTTGGCTGAAGAGGCAGCTAACAAACTACGATCAGATGCCTACGATGCATATATGGAAAAAACCAGAATTATTCATGGAAACTTCATGCAGGGTATGACCAGAGGTATTCATACCTATGTAAATAGTCTAAAGACTGAGTTTGCAATGGGTGTCTTCTATGCTGAAGAAGCTGCAAGATCGATGCAGAGTGCATTTTCAGAGTTGTTTTTTGATGTTATGATGGACGAGTTTAAGAGCTGGGAAGATTATGTTAGATCGCTTCTAAGAGGTTTATCTCGAATGCTTTCTGAGCTTCTTTCACAGATGCTTATGATAAGGGCTCTTAAAGCTTTTGATATTGAGCCATCTATGAACTTCGGTAAAATGTTTGCAGGAATTGCGATAGGGGCTGCTTTTTATGGAGGTGGAGTTGGTTCTTTCGAAGGAACTTCTTATGGGGCTGCAATGGAAAGTGGTTTTACCGGCACAGCTGGAACAGGTTCTTATTCTTCTGTTGATCCTACCCTTGCTCCTTCCTGGCATGAAGGCAAAATTCCCTTATCTGTCCTTCCAAGATTTCATAACGGTTTGTTTCCAGGAGAAATTCCTGCAATAATTAGAAAAGATGAGTCAGTCCTAACTCCTAAGCAAATGAAAAGCTTGTTATCTGATAAAGGAATGACATATAATGTCTTTATCAATGCATTAGACGCTGCCAGTTTTATGGAGCTGACAAGAAGAACTCCTCAGGCGATAATTAGACCATTCGTAGAAGCGGTAGCAGGTAATGATCCGGCTTTAAAGGGTGCTATAAAATTAGGAGCGAGTTAAAAAATGGCAGAATTTCCGGCTTCACCGGCCCCCAATGACCCCGTAGCTATTACTCCTGTATGGAAAACAAATGTAACAGGTGTTGATAGTGGAAAGGAGCAGCGAAGACAAAAGTGGACATTTCCGAAATATGACGTTTCCCTTCTCTATGATTTAATATCTCCTCAGAGCAACATGCAGCTTCTCTGGGATTTCTACATGGCTCGAAAAGGAGCTGCCGAGGCTTTCCATTTTTACTTCCGACGTTTGGGAACGCATAAAGCTCAATACGTCGGTCATGGAGATGGTGTTACAACAATATTTGATCTTCCAGGAAAGTCGACATCTTCTCAAGCTATCTACTTTGATGAAGTAGTTCAAGGCTCTGGTTTTTCCTATCTTACGGGAGGTGGAAGTTCGAGTAGTGACCGAGTTGAATTTGCTGCAGCGCCACCTGATGGTACTGTTATCTCTTGTGATTTTGTCGGATTTCTGCGGAACCGATGTCGTTTTGAAGAAGATCGAATGACAGAGGAAAGATTTTACGTTACATGCTATCGTACAGGTTTGAGACTTAAAGGTTTATCTTTTGAGGTGTAAAATGATTAGATTAGTAATTGCCGAGTATTTCCTTTTTTGGGCTTTATGTATTATGCCAGAGTCGGATGAACGAGATAGTTTACAAAGGTTTTTAGATAATTATGTGAGGGCAATTTCCCATGCGTAACTTCGATGCTGACTTAGTTGCAGAACTACTAGAGGAGGTAACATCAACTTTTTACCTTCTTGAATTTCAGTTCGATTCGACTTATCGTTATACGGATAGGGATGTATCTGTTTATTATGGTGGTAACAAATACGAACCTTTGAGTTTTGACTTTGGAAATCTTGTCTATGCAGCAAATATGAGTGTTGATAGAGTTACTGTTGATATTGATAATGTAAGCCTTTGGCTTAGTGCTATACTTCTTGGAGAAGATGTAAGAAACAAAACTGCAATTTTGAGTTTTGGGTGTCTCTATGGATTGCCCTATTTATCTGATGATAGTCTTATAGGTTATTGGCCTCTTAATGAAACCTCTGGAACCAACGCTCCCGATGAATCTGATAACTCCAATGACGGCACACTCGTCAACATGGAAGATGCTGACTGGGTTGATGGGGTTGTGGGGAAGTGTTTGAGTTTTGATGGGGTGAATAAGTATGTAGATTGCAATAATGCTGTAAATTTAGCTGTTACAGGGTCAATGACCATTGGAATGTGGGTAAACAAAACCTCTTATGTATATTACGGAGGTCTAATATGTAAATGGTATCAAAATGAGTTTGATATTTGCGCTAAATCCGCTCAAGAAATAAGGATATTGCAAGGAGATGGAACACATGAAGATATAGTGTTTGATTCTTTTACTTGGAATAATGATGAATGGTATTATTTTACAGTTGTCAGAGACGCTGTAAATAAAAAATTAAGGCTTTATGTAAATGGTGTTCAGAGTGGTGCTGAAAAATCATATACGAGAGTAGTCTCATCTTCAAACAGAAAAGTAACCATTGGGCGACGATCAGAGGGAACGGCTCAGGCTTTCAACGGCCTAATCGACGAAGTCCGCATCTATGACAAAGCTCTGAGTGTTGATGAAGTTAAAGCTCTCTATAATAATCCCTCTAATAAGTACCTCGGTGTTGTTGACCTCTTTCGTGGATTTGTTGGTGATTGGGAAATTTCAGAGTTACAGGCAAGAGTTACATTAGTAAATGAATTTATCCTTTGGAAGAAAAAGACGCTCAGAACTTGCTCAGCAACTTGTCCGTGGCCTTTCAAAGATGCAACATATTGTAAATATGCAGGAGCGGAGTCTTGGTGCGATCAATCCTATAATAGATGTTTGGCTTTAGGCAACAGCGCAAATTTCGGTGGTTTTCGGTTCCTACCTGCAATAGCTGAACGCCAGATTTGGTGGGGGCGTGTACCGGATGATATTTAAAATATAGGATACAAAGTTATGAAGTCTAAAAGTTTTGCAGAAACAGTAGGAGCTTTTCTTGGTATCTCTTTTAAAGCAGGAGGAACTGAATCTGACGGATATGACTGCATCGGCTTAGTTGGAAGACTTTGTCAGGCGAGAGGTTTGGTTTTTCCCGAAGAGTTTGAAGGCTGGAATAAGGATAATTTTGATCTGTGCTTCCAGCAAGATCCTAAGAAGGCTGTTGAAACTATGATAAGATTTTTTGACTCCTTTGCAACGAGGCTTGATATTAATCAAATAGTTGCAGGTGATCTAATTGTAGTAGAACAAGCTGATAGCATTCTTTTCCCTGCTGTTTATACAGGATCAGGTAATGCAGTAACTTCTTTTACAAAAAGCGGAGTTAGCGTTTTTTGTTTCGATATATCAAATAAACCTAAGTTTGCTTGGAGATTAAAATGGCAACAGCAGGAGCAGCAATAGCAGCTTGGTGGGCGGCTGAAGGTGCAGCAACAGTAGTTACTGCTATATGTGTAATGGCTGCCAATATGATTTTGGATAGTATCTTAGCTGAAGGTGCGCCTGAGATTGATCCTAATGCTTTTAAGCAGGAAGGTTCTCGTGGTCATCTTGTAAATACCAGAGATACACAGCAGCCTTTATCTCGA
>JAUVYS010000021.1 GCA_030602965.1 Candidatus Bathyarchaeota archaeon
AAAATTTTATGATATTTTTGATAGAAAATTTAATTTAAATATATCAGAAGAAAAACTGATTAGAAAAGCTAAATCACATAGACGTGGAGATGCAAGAAAGATGATACAAACCTTTCGAAGAAAAGGATATTTTTATTTTCATGGTGGAAGAAATACGTACATGATAAGTAAAGAAGGAGCAAATAAGGCAGAAGAATACAAAAAACAATTATCTTAATTCTCTTATCAACCGTTTTTATCCAATACCCCCCATCAACCGACAAGTTGACAGTATCAAATTACAAAAACCTTATATTAGCTTAGATCATAAAAATTTATTTGCAAGCATTGATTCAGTCGATTATCCGAGTGGAGCTTGCATTTATAATGAGGGGCGATTCATCATCGCCCTGAAGTTTTCTTTAAACCAAATTTTTTATTAACACATCATTTATTATTTTAAGTTGGTGTGGTCGCCTAGTCTGGTCGATGGTGATCGGCTGATGATCGTTAGTTCCACTCGGAACACGTGGGTTCAAATCCCACCCACGCCAATTTTTTCCATTCCAAAAAAACCTTAGCTCCAAAACTACTCAGACTCAAAAAGTCTGAAAGAGGAATAATGCCCCAAAAAAACGGGGGGTTATTCGTTGGTCAGTGTTTCTTGCCCGATCTGTTTTTTGTTTTCCACTAGGAAAAATCTTATTTTCCGTTTGTCGCCAAGTTGGTTCTGCTCGGTGTACGCGAGCCCCGCGCTTTCAAGCGCCAAAATGAAGTCCTTTATTCTGCGGTTTGAAAATGGTCTGTGGTACAACCCGTAGTATAAAGCGTAGATTTCGTCTTTCAAGATTCCAAACTCGTCAACGTACGGGCGAAGCTCTGCATAAAGTCGGTAAAACTCTGGTGATAATCCAAGCTCGTTGCTTTCTGCGATTTCCTCGTATAGCTGTAAGCCCGTTTCAACGTCTTGCTTGCTCGCGTAAATTGTGCGTTGGTCGTCGCTTCGTTCTCTTTGGTATAGGTTGAATAGTGCTAAGCTTTTGATTATTCCCACAAGTCGCGAAATGTCTCTTGAATGTCGGGGTTTGCGTACTTGTCGCTTGGCGAGAAACTCTTTTTCTATTTTCTGTCTGAGTGCCTCGCCTATGATAATGTTTTCAATGTTCGCGGTCTTGATGTCTGCGACGCGCATCATTAGTCTGCGTCTTCGCGTGTCAGATTTTAGTCGTTTGTCGTACGCTTCGCGATTGCACTCTTTAAGCAGTCTCTCTTGAATCGAAGCTGTCAGTTTTGCTTGGTCGGTGCTTGGGCTTAAAATTAAGCTCCTTGTTTTTTCTTGGTTTTCTTTGATCTGCGAAGCGGTGCATAAAATCATTGTTGGGAATCCTTTGAGGATCACGCGTTTCGATTTGAACTTGTTTCCTTTTTTGTCGGTGATTTTTAATTCGATTTGCTTGCGGTCGTGACTCATTAGTGGTCTCAGCATTTTGAGCACTTCATCTGAGGACTGATCTAGAAATACAACAAATTTTTTCTCTAAGTCCACGATAACAGTTTCGTTGCCGTCTTCGTCAACTTCGATTTTTCCCGCATCGTGATAGAAACTTTTCTTACTTGCAAACCCTAGAATTATTTTGTCGCTGTCATCAAAATACTGCAAAGTCTCAAGGGCTAAATATGATTTACCGCTTGACGATTCCGCAGAGAAAACTAGGTTCTTTTGTTCTTGAGATGTATAGTTGAGCAAAAGCGAGAGAAAAGTTAAGGTCTTAGTGCTGTCGTCGTGCTTGATCGTTGAAGATAATATTTCCCTAAGTTCCTCAAGCGATATTTTGCGCTTCGCCTCAGATTCGCGCTCTGCAAATGCTTCTCTGTTCTTTATTTGCTTAGGGGTTAAGTCGCTGTGTTCTTTGTTAAGCTCTGTCAGCGTTGCCATTTTCAGCACCCCAAGATATTGAACCATTGGATTGCTTAGTGCCTAAGAAGACGTACAGCGCTGACTTCTTTACAAAAATCAATTCTGCCCCTAGCGTGTTATCAATAAAGTCTTCTAACTGTGTCAACTGCTCTTGGTTCAGCTTAACAACCAAACCGCTAAAAAAGGTCTCGTGTAGTGGGGAACTACTTCTTGTTCGTTCAATGGTATTCATTCTTGTTCATTCTCCTTTCTTTCGTTAGTTGGCGCAGATGAGCCAAATTTCTCTTTTCTGCCCCAATTTTTTAACCATGAAAAACGCCTAAGCGACAACAGGCGTGATTACCAAGCTGTCGCTTTCCGCGTCGTATTGAAACTCTATTTTCGCGGGGTTCCAACGCGCCAAGATCAGCTTGGGTAAGTAGCATTTGTAAGAACCGTTTGCGCGTTGAACTCTGCGAATAAACTTGAATTTTTCCAAATCTTTTTCACCTCGAAAAATGTTTTTTCTCCTCAATATTTCTATAACCAAATCAAGTACATTTTTGTCCTCAATAAGACTCGAATTAAATCAAATTCTCTCCATAAACGCATTTACCAAATCAAGCACAAAATTGTCTTCATTTAATTATAGCAAATAATCAATCATCAAAAAACAACCAAAAACCGCAAAACCCCGCATACAAACACAAAAAGATACTTCAGCACACACGAATACCATAAAAGTCTAAAGCACATAGTAATATCCATTTCCCTTGACTTGAGACGTTGCTGACTGTTTTTCCTTTAATAATACTATCAAATTTTTTTACAGGTAAGTTAAGGTTTTTAGGTTGTTTTGCTTCAACATCTAAAATTCGTTTTCCTTTGATTTCTTCATTCATCTGTTTTGCTATAACTGTTATTTCCGGTAGTTCTGGCATTTTAATCACAGTTTCATTTATTAGTTCATAACTTTTTTCGATCAGTTTTAATTTTCTCATTGATATATTAAGGTAAGATAAAATATTTTTCAATAAATCTTAATTTTCATTTTAGGACAGGTGAATGGCTTTCCAAAAAAAATTGTTTAATGTAACAGCCAAAGAGCGGAGGAAAAATCTTTGCTCTGTGTGTTATGGTCACAAAAAGTTGTGTGGAAAGCCTGTGTGTCCAATCCTTAAAAAGGCTGAAACATTAGTTAAACTTGAAAAAAGTTTATTGAAAGAGAAAATTTTTGGGTCTTCTCCGCCATCTGTGTTTGTTGGTTCTTGGAATTATCCAAAAGTTTTAGCTGGTCCATTAGTTCCTCCCCTTTCAACATCTGATACATCGATCATGGATCTTCCAGAGATGTGGCTTGACAAGTCTTTTGATGATATTTTAGGCTATCGCATGTCGCTTGTCAGAGGGAAACGTTTTGTCCAAGTAAAATCTGCTCATGATCCGTCTCGTCTTCTTTCAACATTTCAAGAAGTAGTCATGTCTTCAAAACCAACCGATACAGAGATGTGGTTTAAGAAAAAGCCGCGGTTAACGGTTACGTTTTCATCTAGAGAACCACCTTCTGGGCCTTCAGCATTGATAAAAAAAGTGTTTTTGGCTGAGAACCCCAAGGTTCCTCGTATCGTGGACAAAGTGGTCACAGACACTGATCTGAAAGCAGAGATGGGAGTTTTCAAGCTTTACAATTCAGAGGTTAATCAACGGCAAATTATTAGAATGCTTTCGATAGGATTGTTAGGATTAAAACGTAATAGGAGACTTGTCCCGACAGAATGGAGTATTACGGCGATCGATGACATACTTGGGAAACAGATCTACAACGAGATATTGAATTATCCTTGGATACAGAATTACATGATTTTTGGTCATAAAGCTCTCGGAAATAATGTTCAAATTTTCATGTTTCCTTCATCATGGGTCTTCGAGGCTCAAGAAGCATGGGTGACATCATCGAATTCTGTTCCTGGAATGAATTATGAACTTGTTTGGGGTAGAAAATCTTACGCAAAGGAATTAGCTGGAGCATACTATGCTACGCGCTTACCAGTTTTAGAATATTTAAAGAGTATACGGCGTCAGGCTGGTGTGCTGGTCTTCATGGAGGTGTATCCTGAGTGGATTCCATTGGGTGTTTGGAGATTTAGAGAAATATGCAGAGAAGCCTTGAAGAAGAATCCGATTGTGTTAAGCACTCTGGATGAAAGTATGGAATTATTGAAGAATAAATTGAAACTTCCATTAGAGAGATGGTTAAAAAAGAGTGAAGTTTTGAGTTGGTATCGATCTCAGAAACGTCTGACTCAATTCATGACTTAGTTGTATAGGTCTGGTTTTCGATCAATTATATCAAATTTTTAATTTCATCAAGTGATCTCTTAAAGTTCTTATATTCTCATATTTTCTGTTGGGTATTTTCTTGAAAATATCGGAAAGCCTTTCTCTTTTATTTGGCTTAATGTCTACAACCTTCCATCCTTGATTTAAAATCAATTCATTTTTTGTACATGGGAAATGTGCGTCTTCTTTCAGAACCTCTGTGATTGCTTCCACTCCAACGGTCTTGGTTGTATTCAGGAGGATTCCATCTTCAGCATGTTTTTTCAATCTTGCAGCGTCGAGATACATCTTTTTTGTGTGCGCTATTGCGATGGTTATTTTCGATTTTTGTTTAACTAACTTCTCATTTACACTTTTTATCTCTTCATCTGTGAATTGCCAAAGATTATGATTTCCACGTCCGAATAAACGAGTGTATGCGAGTTCATCATTTTGATACGCGGGTTCGTCTTTTGATAAATCAACACAGTGCGTTATGTTGTTTTCTTGCATGATGTTGAAAAGTTTGTGCTTGAAATTATCTGCCATTCTCTTTTCACCGCGGATTTCCCATACAAGAGAAACATTGTCTGTGTTTATTGAAGAAAAGAAATCCTGTGTATCGGTGATGTTGATTTTGCTTTTTTCAGATGTTTGAAGGTGAAGAATATTCGCTTTTAATACCTTGCAGATGTCTTTCATTTTCTCATATGTTTTATAGGCTTCTGCGGAGGGTTTGAAGCCAATTTTATGTGTAAGTTTTTTATTGCATCTTACAGTGAACATAAAGTTGTCAGGTACTCTATTTCTCCAGGATTTAACCTGGCGAACATCTGGAAGGTCATAGAAAGTGGAGTTGACTTCAACGATGTCAAACGTTTTTGAGTACCAGTTTAAACGGTCTCCTGGAACATTAAAATACGCCCAACCACCAGCCCCTATTCGAATTGTCAATGACCCTTCACTCCTATACTGTGCCTGTAAAACTAGTTAAACTTCACCCGTATGCATGATTCAATCTGGTTTACATTTACAAGATTAATATTACCTTGTACTCTTGACATGAATTAGTCTTCAGAACTAATTTTTATTCTCTCTCCGCTCACATTAAATGCGTGCACTGAAATCAAAAAGTGTATAACATATCACACATAAACGAAGGAATCTTAAAAGAAACTTAACAGATTATCACACCAGTGTAGTATTTGTTTATTAACATATAATTTGTAAAAGCTCAAAATGAGCTTCTTTTCAGTAAAAAACCATGCTGTTTAACATTATATCGTACTGTTAACTTCGAAACAATTTTTTTACCGAAAGGCGTGAAATCAAGAGGAATATTTTGTTAACGCAATTTCTAATGTTATTTTTTTATTAGCTTGACCTTCAATTGCCAAAAAAATTGTACCATTTATAGGAGATCGAAAATCAATAAGTGTACTTAAAACTGGCACACGATCGTATAAAGGATCAAAATCCTTTTCGTCTAAAAATTTGTGTAAATTTTTTTCATTTAAAAAATAGATGTTTGTTAAATAATTTGAGGTAACTTTACCGTTTAGTTGGTCTCCTTTTTTAACAGTTAGATCCCAAAATGTTCCAACTTCATCTGGATTAATCATTGTTATTTCCTCAATTATCACATCTCCCCCTTTTTCTTCTTTTTAACCTTCTTCTTCTTTTTCGGTCTCTTTTTTTCGACCAATTTGTTAATAGAATTTGTAATATCACTGATATATTTGTCTCGTTTAAAAAATAGTTTTCCATCTTTAACAGGTCGGAAAAAATTCAAATCTGTTTGAACTGCTACTTGTACTTTTTCTGGAATTATTTTTGTATATTTTTCAACTGGTTCAATGGTACCCAGTGAAAAACGACCATCAGTAGAGACATAATCAAAAAAGTATTTTCCTGAAACAAGACTTGATAGAAATTCGAAAAGTTCTAAAGGAGTTACTTTAACAGTTCTTTCTAAATATCGGAATTTTGCCTTCAATCTACTTTCTTTATTCCTATCTCCTTGAGCTATTGCACTCATTAGTGCACTTCTAACTGCCAATCTCTCCATAATTATATTCGGAATAGCTGTTGAAAAACAGCGTTGAACTCCCACTCTAATATTTAGATTAATATTTTCAACATTCAACTCATCCCACCATTTTCTTAAAATCGGAATATCCTTTAATGTTGAATGCAGCCAATAAACATCGGTTTTTTCATCTCTGCTTGGATTTGCTGCACATCTAACATCTACTATTTGATCTAAAAGATTTTGAGATATTCTACCCTTCAATGTGAGAAGAAATCGATCACTATTTGGAAAGTCTTTTAAATCAAAAACCCATTTAGCACCATTTGCATAATAATGATACTTTTTTAATACGTTTCCTGTATCCAAATCTAAAATTTCATAAATTCTGAATCCAGTTCTTGCAGGTATTTCTAATTTGTGACCTCGAACAGAACGTCTAAGTCCAGAAGGTGCTTCTATTAAATATTTAATTTCACTATTTTTATCCAAATAATTTATCCGAAAATCTTTTACTGTTGGTTTAAAAGGTCTAAGGGCTCCAGCAAGCTCCCCTAAATTCCTTGTTAGTGTTGCACCCTCGTTAATACCAGAAAGTGTTTTTCCAACATCAATTTCATTCAACATTATTTTACTCCTTCAACAAGCGGATTCAACATTTTTTGTGACCAATTCATATTTATGGGTAAAAAATTAGATCTCATTTCAGTTCTTTGATCTTTAACAGGTATTCTAACGACTATTGGTTCATATACATTCATTATCGCATCAGCATAAAAAAAACGAATTACCAATTCTCTTGTTGCTTTTTCTATGAAAGTAATGGGTCTCCCTTGTACCAATTGTACATTCTCAGTTGGATAACTTTCAAAATAAAATAACAAAGATTCAATTATCAATTTTTCCGCATGTCTTGATAATATTTTCATAACTTTTGCTCTATTTTTTGTATCAGTAACCCATTCACGAAATTCTTCCATTGTTTCTTTATCAATGCCTATAGGAGATAATTTGCCATTCTCGATTTTCTCAATACATTCTTGTGTTGCTTTTCTAAGAAAATTGGGATCAATTTCAACTGTTTTTTCTTTTTTTTCATCTAATTTGGATTGGGTAATAACTCTTCGAATAATCTCTTCATATAAAGGTTCTAAGCGAGTAACAAATTCTCCACCTGTTCTCGTTTCTATTCTAAACTTAATTTGACCAAAACCAGAAATTTTGAATCCTATAGAAAGAAGCGATTTTAAATTGCTTTGGTCAGTTATAATGATTTCATCAGGAACTTCAGTAACTTCAACAACAGGTCTATAGATATTAACCCGAAAAAAGTGTGAATATAGAATCTCATTATTTAAAAGAAAATCTATTTTTATTTGATTTTCCCAATGTTTTTCTTTTATGAGTTTATTCATCTTTAAGATAAAGCTAAAGAAATTTAATGTCTTTAATTTCTTAATAATTATTGTAGAGTCCTTTTTTTCAAAATCTTCGACATTAAAAATATTGGTAATAATCAAATCTTTCGGGAGTTTTACAACTATACAATCATATTGACAATCAGGCTCCCAATATAGATGAAATGGAAAATTTTCTTTTGGTAAAGCCCATGGGGCAATATACCCAGATAAAATTTTCATAAATAACACCGTAATGAAATATTTTACAGCGTCTTTATTATGCTACAAATATATTCTTTTTCTAAATTAGAGATATTTAAAGACAATCATAAAAATTTTTTCCTCTAAAAAAAGGTAGTTTATACAACTTTAAAAGAATGTTGAAAACCATTCATAACAACATTTTTTTTAAAAAAAGAGGGTGCGGTAACCATATAGCACTGTATGGTTGTCGGGGGGATACCATATCTCTCTATATGGTGTTCATTTTCTCCTTTTTTTCATCTGTAGGTTGCTTTTTTATTATTCATCTACACATTTGTGGGATGAATTTTGTTCTCGTTCATCTACTTTATATAGGATACGTTCTTCCGTGGAAGATGAGCAACAATGAGATTTCATGTATTACTAAGTAAGCTTTACAATATGAGTATGTCTAGCAAACCATCTTTTAATTCGAGAGATCTAGGATCTGCATTGAAGATGCCTGTGAAAAAAGCTTCAAATAGATTGAGACGTCTCCATCAGATGGGATTCCTGAAAAGAAAACGGATCAAGCGGGTATGCATTTCTAAGACAATGAAACCCTGCTTTAAAGGGTTCATGTATCTTTACTCCGTATCTAAGCAGGGGTTAAGCTATATAGAGTGGCGTGAAAAAAAGAAGCCTCTTGAGGATTATGCCTACATACAGCTTATGACTGATGTTCTCTCCAATCTACCTGGAGAGTTGAAATATAGACTTAACTTATTTGGGTTAAAGAGAATCGACTCAAAATATCGTGGTCCAACCCGCAGCCTGAGAATGTTTGATAATGAGATGATGCCCTTCGCATGCCTCACGCGCAAGATTAAGAACATCACATCTGAGATAGAACAGTTAAAATCAGAAAACCAAAAACTCAAACTAAAGAATGAAATACTCACCAAAAATAATGAAGCCTTAAAGAAATGGATAAGCGACCAGAAAAACACGCTCATGGATTCGCTTAAGGAGCTAATTAAAACAACTGGAAAACTAGGGAACAAAGAGGCTGAAGTCGAATTTTATCAGAAAGTAGTTTTGCTAATGTATATTATCAATTACATGTTCTCTACAACCATAATTGAAGCAAACAAAGAATTGATAGAATTAACTTGGTATTACAGGGAGTGGACTGATATCTTTGGAATGGCATTCCTTACTAAGGATGAGCAGTATAAGACGATCGAAGAGGAGAACAGGAGGTTAAGATCTGAGAATGAAGCGTATCGATGCAAACTTGATGAAAAAACAGGATCTATTTGGGCTTGGACCGGTCAGAGTCTAATTCAATATGCGCCCATTAGTACACATTCGTATACGCAAGCGAGAAATAAAGTAACAAATTAAGGAGAATTGAATCCCAATTGACAAAAATAAGGTTTGGGACTAGTGGGTGGAGCTATGACGAGTGGATAGGTCCTTTTTATAAGGATAAAAAAACACGGAAACTTATATTATTCAAAGGTTTTTTTCACCGCTGAGATAAACTCAACTTTTTATGCGTATCCAAAGAGGGGAATGGTGTTTGATTGGTTGAGATTTACTCAACCGGATTTTGTTTTCTCAGCTAAACTGCCAAAAGTAATAACTCACCAGAAAAAATTGAATTTAAAAGAGGGCGTTGAAACGGATCTCATCAAGTTCATTGAACTAATGCAACCTTTATGGTCAAATAGAAAACTTGGCCCTCTTTTAATACAACTTCCTCCTAGTTTTGACAGTGATCTGGATCTCATTGAATCTTTCTTCAAAATTCTTCCTAACGATCTAAATTTTGCTGTAGAATTCAGGCACAATTCTTGGTGGAATGATGAGACCTGGAATCTGTTGAAGAAGTATAATGTAGCAAATACAATCGTTGATGAACCTCTTTTACCACCTGAGCCTGTCGTAACAGCTGATTTTGCATATATCCGTTGGCATGGTCATGGTGGGCGACCATGGTATAATTATCATTATGAAAGAGATGAGCTTGAACCATGGGTTCCAAAGATAAAAAAGATCACAAGGAAGGTTAAAACTGTCTATGGTTATTTCAACAATCACTATCATGGTTACGCCGTTGATAATTGCTTAGATATTTTAAAAATGTTGAAAGTAATTACTCCTGAACAAGAAAAAGTGAAACAGAAAGTGAATAGGTTTCTTAAAAGTCGATTTCAAGAACCTGAAAGTAAACAAGCGACTCTTTTAACAGCAACATCAATCGATAGGTTACTTCAAAGGTTATTGGATCCAGCTAGACTTACAAGAGCTAAAAAAATTCTTGACAAAGAGGTTCAAATTAAAGAAGTGACACCCATCAGGATTGAGGCAAATGTAAAACAATACACGATTATCATCGATGCGAACAAGAAAATTATTACTCATGACTGTGATGATTGGACCCGACAAGCACCTAAGAAAAACTTTTGCAAACATATTGGAAAAATATTTCTATCTTTACCTGAAGACCAGGCAGTAAAAATCTTAGAAGAAATAAATGTAAAAAAGAATGATTGGCAATTTAAACCAATCATTCATTAACATGTTCTTTTCTGGTTTTCAAAAAAAAGTGTTTCCTAGCAGAATCCAGTCGCATTCGCGAGTGAAACCATGATTCAATCAAAATCTATAAATGAAACATAATTTTCTTAGTTGCCTAGGAATTATGGTGTAAAGTTATGTTTGGTTTGATAGCGTTCTTATTCCTGATGTTCTTTGGGTTCCTTTTAATCTTCATACCCATGATGATTGGAGCCACGATATTCTTTGGTATTCTTTTTAAGCTTATTCTACTTCCTTTCTACATCCTATTGACAATCATCAAGGCCGTACTTAGTGTCTTTCTATTTTAATAAGCATCATTGGTCCTAAGGAAGATACATTTAAAGACTTATCAGGATCAATCGGTCAACTGGAAGATTAATCGATGGATGTTATAAAAACTGATCTCCTCATTATTGGTGGAGGAATGTCTGGTTGCGTTGCAGCATTAAGAGCTGCATCTCATGGTTTAGATGTGGTCTTGACAGTTAAAGAGAAAGATCCCTTGGAATGTAACACCTATCATGCGCAAGGTGGAATTGTATACAAAGGAAAGAAAGATTCGCCTGAAGAATTAGCAAAAGACATACTTGTCGCTGGAGATAGCGCAGGTTATCCTCCCGCAGTTAAGATGATGACTAAGGAGGGTCCAAAACTTGTGAAAGAGATCTTAATTGATTGGGCAAATGTGCCTTTTAGCACTGACAGTTCAGGAGACCTTCATTTAACAGGGGAAGCTGCTCATTCAGTTAGACGTATAATTCATGTAGATGACTTCACTGGTAAAGCTATCGAAACGTCACTCATGAAACTTGTGAAGGAGAATTCAAACATATCAGTCAATACTATGTGTGTTGCAATTGATCTTCTAACTGAACAGCACCACACTAACGATCTCATGGCTGTCTATAGAAAACCTACGTGTATGGGAGCATACTTATTCAATATAAAATCACAAAGAGTAGACGCGTATCTTGCCAAGGCAACTATCCTTGCAACGGGAGGTTTTTCACGAATATACCTGTTTACTACTAACATTGAGGGTGCAATAGGAGATGGTTTTGCCATGGGTCATCGAGCTGGAGTAGACCTTATAAACATGGAATATGTGCAGTTTCACCCGACGGCTTTTCGATACAAGGATTCAAAATGTTTTCTAATATCTGAAGCGATGCGAGGGGAAGGAGCCGTTCTAAAAACCCCTGACGGAAACACATTCATGAAAAAATATCATCGCGATGGTTCCTTAGCACCCAGAGATGTGGTTGCTAGAGCCATTCACAAAGAAATGTTCGAGAACAAGTATCCACATGTTCTATTAGACATTGCTTCATATATGAAAGCAGAGAAGATCAAGACAAGATTTCCAAACATCTATGAAACCTGTCTTGCTCATGATGTTGACATAACTTCTCAGCCAATTCCAGTTGTGCCTGCAGCTCACTTTGCTTGTGGTGGCGTAAAGGTTGATCTTTGGGGTAAAACAAATATCGACCGTCTTTATGCAATCGGAGAGGTTTCATGCACCGGTGTACATGGCGCCAACAGGCTAGCTAGTACAAGTACGTTAGAATGTTTGGTCTGGGGTGACCGAGCGATTCGAGCGATCATTAAAGATAAGGATTACTATCTTGAGTATGATCCTCCAAAGATTAAGGAATGGATTTACACAGGTGTAGAAGAGCCAGATCTCGCATTAATCCATCAAGACATGAATGTTTTAAGATATGTCATGTGGAATTATGTTGGGTTGGATAGAACAAAGGAAAGATTAAAACGAGCAATTGAGGACTTGACTCATCTCAAAGAAGATGTGGAAAACTTTTACAGGTATACTACTTTATCAAGGGAATTAATAGAATTGAGACATGCTATTCATACAGGGTTGCTTGTAGCACAATCTGCTTGGTTGAATAAAAGAAGTCTAGGGTGTCATTATAGAAGAAGTTGACCAAAAGAATTGAGAATTGAATAGAAAAAAAATGTTATGGCTGTTGTGACTGAAATGTTTGACAAATTACTAGAGGAAGACACTCGATTTGGCGACATAACAAGTGAGTTAACTATACCTGAAGAATTGGAGACTGAAGCAAAAGTGATGGTGAAAGAAGAATGCGTCGTTGCAGGATTGGCATATTTGAGTAAGAAAATACAAAAATATGGTTTAAGAACTGAGATTTTGAAAAAAGACGGAGAAGAAGTGAAGAAGAAAGAGATTGTCGCGAAGATAAAAGGAAATGCAAGGAAAATATTGCTGATTGAAAGGGTTTTTCTGAACATTCTTGGCAGACTCTGTGGAATTGCAACCGAGACAAGAAGAATTGTATCAAAAGTAAAGAAAGTAAATCCGGAAATTCGGGTTGCAGCCACAAGAAAAACGCTTCTAGGCCATCTTGATAAGGTGGCCGTGATTATTGGGGGAGGTGACCCCCATCGTTGGGGGCTGGGAGACCATGTCCTGCTGAAAGATAATCACATAGCTTTAGTTGGTCTAGAAGACGCCATAGAAAGGGCGAAGAAAGCGTCCTTCGTTAGAAAAATCGAGGTTGAGGTCAAAAACGCTGAAGAAGCCATTGAAGCCGTCAGGCTAGACGCTGATGTGATCATGTTTGACAACTTTAAGCCTGAAGAAGTCCGCAGAGCGATCGCTCTGTTGAAAGAAAAGGGTCTGAGAGACAGGGTTCTCCTCGAGGCTTCTGGCGGCATAAATGAGGATAACATTGAGAAATACGCAAAATGCGGCGTAGACGTGATATCCCTGGGCTCCTTAACCCACTCAGCGAAGAGCGTAGACGTTTCAATGAAAATTCTGCTGAACATGGATCGATCAGCTAGTTAAACGGCTAGTTTCTAATGAAACTTCACATTGGCTTGATAAAGTTCTTGTTAAGAGGTTGAATGAGATTGTATGATGTAATTGTTCTTGGTTCTGGGCCCGCAGGCTTAACAACTGCCATCTAC
>JAUVYS010000144.1 GCA_030602965.1 Candidatus Bathyarchaeota archaeon
CACAGGACTATTCAGAAGAAGAAGTATGCGTTAATGCCTCTTTTGCAGGTGAGGGAGACTATTTACCTTCCAAAGTGTCTAAGAACATACGGATACAAAAAGACATTCTTTGGTTAAATACCGTTCTTCCCTTTATCGGGATAGGTGGATTAGTGGGTGGATATCTATTTTGGAGGTATAGAAAAAAAGGAGCTTCAGAACAAGATGAGGAGAGTACAACAAGCCCACAAGGTTCAGAACCAATAATTATTGATACACAAAAGAAGTTGTCAATATCATCAATTGAGATAATTCTTCCACAGATTGAGAAATCTCTTCCTGACGTTTGGGGACTGAACAAAAGACTTCGGATAAAATGTGCTCTGATCAACGACAGAGGCGAACTCGTATCTGGCAGAAAGCTAGAAGTCTCCATTGGAGATAAACCTGTTAAAAAGATGTTCATAACGAAAAGGAGAAAGAGCCTTTCTTACAAATTCGATAAGAAAGGAGAATACGAAATTGTTTGTAGGTTCAAAGGAGACAACGCTTATCATCCAACCGAGAAAAAAAGAGTCATCAGGGTTGTTGACTATCGTGAGGAGATAGTTAGTCTCTTCAACTCCTTTTTGAAAGATCTCAAAAATCAAGGAGTGCAAATCTCTGAAGACACGACACCTAGAGAAGCACAGAGAAGATTACTGGAAGCAAAAAAAAGCGTTAACGATGAACCATTAGAAGCAATGGTGAGATGCTTTGAAGAAGCCGAATATAGCACGCATCCTATTGAAAGGAAACATTACGTTACAATGTATCTTTCCTTAGAACAGGTTAAAGGAGAATCAAAATAAAATGGGCGATCTAAAGCAGAAAGTTGGCTATTTTTTCCTTATACTAACCATTATTTGGTCTCTTTTTACATTAAGTTGGGGGTGGCAGGGATTCTCATTTTATATCGCGCGCGGGAACACAGGAGCGATCTGGGCATTCGTAATCTTTTTCATAGGCCCATGTATAGTTGGAGCGATTCTATCCTACGTTCTCTTGAAAAAACCTGTAATAACCGATCCCCCTGATAGCGTGAGATATCAAAATCTACTGAAAAAATTGGAGACAAAATATCGGAGAGGGGGGGTGAACACTAAGATCTATAATAAATTGAGGAAAGAATATAGGGCGAAGATTGGTGTTCAAATCGAGGGTTCGAAATCAGGTGCGAACATCTGGAAAACAAGAGGTGGTTACAGTGCGCTCTCAGCAGGTATCCTTAACATCATTACTTTCATGCTATTAGGTAATTTTCAGTGGTCGATGCCTTTATTCTATGGAATTATGGGCGTTATTACAAGTATACTGCTTGCATTGTTAGGATTGGGCTTGTATTTTGATGGTCAACTATTAGATTTTAGACTGAAGAAGATCAGTGGTATTATAAGCGTGTTGCTTGGAGTGGGTGTTTTTTTAGTTGGTGCTGCTCAAATAGATTATTATCTATCAGGGTTCCGTTTTTCAGCGTTGGGGACGTTTTTGACGTCAGTAATCAGCATCACTCCTGTTTATCTTCCTTTCTTTGGTTATCTTTCAATTTTAGATCTTCTGCTTTTGCTATGGTATGTTGTTACTGGTTACGTCTTCATTAAAATAGGCTATACGCAGAAAAAGACTATTGCGATCCTATGTGGTTCTGTATTAATCGCTTCTTTCGCGCTTTATTTCTTGATACGCTATTCTTATGGTTGGTTACCTCCAATTTCTGTTCTTCCCTTCGGTACCAGCCTTACTGTCGTCGGGGTTACATTATTGAAGTCGCTGGACAAAGATTCGATCGATTAGGTGTCAAATGATGAAACAGAATGAAGATAAAAATTATTATCTGGACGAATTGAGGATACGATACGACATAGGTGAAATCAGCCAAGAAGAATATGAAAGATTAAACAGAGAAATCCTGACCAGTGAGGAGCCATCCATAGAGATCGAACCCACTATTCATGAGGAAACTCAAATTACTAAAGAAAGACCTAAATCAAAAATAACTAAAATTCTTGAAAGGGTAATAATCACCGCCATAGGAATAGTGGGCTTATACTTTCTTTCTCCCAACTTTTACGTACCTCCTCTTTGGTATGTGCTAATTGGGCCTATTCTAATTCTTTTAGCATCACAGCTAATTCCAATATTGGTAGAATGGAAAGGTAAAAACGTGGTAGCCTATATCTTGAAAGGTGTTTCACTTGCACTTTTTGCCTACACACTTCTTATTACCGTAGGCACGAGAATTCTTCCCTTTTTTCAACTTGGTTACCTTGGAAACCTTGTTGTTTTGATTGTTTTTGGGTTTATGATTCATGGTTTAGGTAAGGAGTTGACTGTATGGGAACGATTCATCCGGTTCGAGTCGATGTTTAGTGGAGCTGGTGTTATTACTGTGGGATTAGCTTTGTGGAAGATGACGGAAACTGTAAACATTGTGATCATATGGCCAATAACTATGGTGGATGTGGGGTGGGTGTTTTTAACTGGCTCCTTATCAGTTGCTGCTGCTTTTTTTTCCGTATACAGTCACTACTTAAAGGAACCTATAATAATCGGGATTTCAAACTGGCTTAAAGAGTCTCAGCTTAGAACCTTTTTGAGTCTGCCTCTGCTTTGTTTACAGCTCTAAGAAGGTCTTTAAAGATGACTTTTAGCCCTCCGATAGTTTTACCTTTCCTTTCGGCTTCAGACTTACGTTTCTTCCACTCTTGAAATAACTCGAATATTCTTTTTTCTACAGCGTTTTTAAGTCCGCATGGAACAAATCTCTCTTCGATAATTGTCTTACATATTTCCAATAGTTCCTCGTATTCTTTGTTCTCTTCCATTTCTTAACTCCTCTCTTTTCCAAGTACTGGGAGAAGTAATTTTCTACATATTAACTTTGTACTCGTAAGAGAGAAGGTTTGATATTTCATAAACATTACAGCTAGAGTTAATACTGAAAATACAGACGAAGGTAACTTAAGATTTCAGTAAAGTGTATGCATTGAGTTGGTTTAGATGAGTGGGAAATATTCTCGGGAATTGAAGCGTATTTGGAAAAATTATCAAAAAAAGGATCTAAGTGAAACTGAAAAAGAATTCAAAACATTTCTAGAAAAAAGTATGGCAGAATTGAAAGGAAAATGTTTTCAAACTGTTGGTCGGGCTCTACACAAGCTTGCTCCCATTGAGGATGAAGAAAAAGATGAGAAGGTAAGATTCTTCTGGAAGATAGCTGACGAATGGAACATAGAGATACGGAAGCGTCTCAAAGATTATCGTAATGCGGTGAGATGATGGAAGAAGCCCTATGATCTTTATGTGGAGAAACAGTTAGAGAATATTAAAAAAAACAGATAAACATATGTTTCGGTCGATCGAAAAAAAACTGTATAATTTATTGTTGATGGTAAATGGGTGAGGCGCAAAATAAAGAGGTAAAAGCAAGGAAAGTTCTAGAGGCACGTTTTGGTGTATCTCTGCCCGAACGAAAAACGGATTTAATTACTGGAGAAAAATTCAAGTTCGATTTGGCTAGTGAAGACCTGAAAATCATTGGAGATATTAAATCCAACGTCTATAAAAATAAACATCAAGCAG
>JAUVYS010000066.1 GCA_030602965.1 Candidatus Bathyarchaeota archaeon
CTGCGCTCCAATCTCCTGAAGTACGTTCGTAAGAGTCTCGGTCTTTTTCTTAATGACTTCTAAATCTTTACTTCCGATAGCTTTTCTCAATTCTGCAATCGCATCGTCGATCTTCTTAGTTTGGTCTGGTTTTAACTTGTCACTCAGATCTTTCTTAGTCTTCTCAGCAGTGTAAATGATATTATCCGCTACATTATGAGCTTCAGCTTCTTCCTTCTTCTTCCTGTCCTGCTCAGCGAATTGGTCAGCTTCTCGAATCATTCGATCTTTATCTTCATCTGAAAGTTTTGTAGAAGCTGTTATAGTGATGTCTTGCTTATTTCCTGTAGCCATGTCTTTTGCTGCAACGTTTAGAATTCCATTCGCATCAATATCAAAGGTGACTTCGATCTGCGGAACACCACGTGGAGCTGGAGGTATACCTATGAGGTTGAACATACCGAGAGACGTGTTGTCAGCTGTCATAGATCGTTCTCCTTGAAGAACGTGAATGGTTACTGTTGTCTGAAAATCTGCAGCTGTCGAAAAAATCTGACCCTTCTTCGTTGGTATAGTCGTATTACGATCTATTACCTTTGTAAAGACACCTCCAAGTGTCTCTACTCCAAGCGAAATAGGTGTTACATCGAGAAGAAGTAGATCGGTAACTTCTCCTGCGATTACTCCTCCTTGAATAGCTGCTCCGATGGCTACACACTCCATTGGGTCAACCCCGCTTTCCGCTTGTTTATCCATAAGATCTTCTATGAACTTCTTAACAAGAGGCATTCGTGTTTGACCACCAATGAGAATAATCTTATCGATATTCTTTGGTTCAAGTTTTGCATCTTTGAGAACACGTATAATTGGCTTCCTTATTTTCTCGACAATCGGACGGCAAAGCTGCTCAAGCTTGGCTCTTGTCAATGTGTGTTTGAAGTGTTTTGGACCAGACTTGTCAGAAGCAATGAATGGTAAATCTATGTCTGTTGTTATCAAAGTTGAAAGCTCTATCTTCGCTTTTTCAGCTGCTTCTTTGAGTCTAGTCATTGCCTTGACATCGTTATGAAGATCGATTCCTGTCTGTTTCTTGAATTCTTCAAGTAAAAACTCTCTAACGGCATTGTCGAGGTCGGTTCCACCAGTCTTTGTATCTCCACTAGTGGCTATAACCTGAAAGACGCCCTCGCCAAAATCCATTATCGTAGTATCGTTTGTTCCTCCTCCAAAACTGAATACCATTATCTTAAGTTCCTTATCTAACTTATCAATGCCGTAAGCCAAAGAAGCCGCTGTGGGCTCGTTTATCAATCTAGCTATTTCAAGTCCAGCAATTTCTCCAGCATCCTTTGTAGCTTGTCTTTGATTATCGTTAAAGTGTGCAGGAACAGTGATTACAGCTGTCTTAATAGGTTGACCCAGAAATATTTCTGCATCTTTCTTTATTTTTTGAAGAATGAAGGCAGATATTTGTTGCGGAGTATATTTCTGGTCATCTACCTTCACTTCATGATCCGTGCCCATCTTTCGCTTGATTTCAATAATCGTTCTCTCTGGGTTTGTAACAGCCTGTCTCTTTGCGGGTTCTCCGACAAGAAGCTGCCCATTTTCAGTGAACGCAACAACAGAAGGAAACATCTTACCGGCGACTGTAGGTCCTTCAGCACTAGGAACAATTACAGCTCGTCCTGCTTCCATGATTGCTGCTGCAGAGTTAGTTGTACCTAGATCTATTCCAAGTATCTTCTCTCTTTTTTTCTTCTCTTTCTTTTCACTCATCAATCATTACTCCTTTTCTTTTTCCCTTTTTCTAAATGATGTAACAATTTTAACAAGACTAGGTCGAAAGACCCTTTCCTTATAAACGTAACCAGATCTAATTTCTTCAAGAATTGCACCTACTTCTTTCTCTTTACCTTTTACTTCCATAATCGCCTCATGATATTTGGGGTCAAAACGTTTTCCAGTGGTTTCAATTTTTATTAGGCCTTCTGATTCTAATAGCCCAGTCATCTTTTTAAGGATCATCTCTAAACCTTCTATGATTGCTTCGTAATTCTCCGTTTTTTTACTCTCCTTCAAAGCAATTTTTAATTCATCTACAATGTTCAGAATGTTTTTCAATAAAGGCGCCTTGACTCCAAAAACATTTTCGTCGTATTCTTTTTGAATTCTCTTTTTATAGTTGTCAAAATCCGCTTGGAGATAAGTTAATTGTTTCAAATAGTTATGAGATTTTTCTTGTTCTTTTTTTAAAAAGTCTTTCAAGTTTTTCAATTCCTTCTTAATTGTTAGGCGTTTTTCTTTTGGAAGTGCTTTCTTTTTTTTAACAACGGGTAACAAAGTCTCACCACGTTTCAATCTTAATAATACAATCCTTTTTTGAGTTTTTATTTAACCTTATTACCTTTTGGTAATTTAAACTAAAAAAATTAGTGGTAATATTTAAATATTTACACCATAAAGCGCGGGAAAATACTGCAAACAAACAGTTTGCGAAATTCTATAAATCAACGTTCAAGTAAATATCTTCTTTCATATAATTTTCTTGCAGATATCTTTTCAATTAGCATGTTTTCTTCAAATTTATGACCAACAGCGTAAGGATTAAGCCTCTCTGACAAGGAGACTGCTGATTCCAATTTTGAATTGTTTTCAGTGTAGATTTGAAAGAGAACTTGGCCTTTTTTGACTTGATTACCCATTTTTGCCTTTAATAGCACACCTGCACCTTTATCTTTAGGCGCACCAGCTTCTTTTGCTATTTGAACTACAGCATTATTAGTTATCCACAGAACTCTTCCCTCCTTTTCAGAGTGAAAATCAAAAACCTTGTCTCCAATTTCAATGTCATTTGGCATAACCTCTGGATCTCCACCTTGAGCTTCAATTATTTGACGCAGTTTTTTTTCAGCCTTCTTCGATCTTAAAATCTCCTCAGCTACTTGTTCGCCGTCGTTTTTTCCAACCATTTGGAAGAGAATTCCAGCCAAGGTTATGGCTTTATTTCTTAAGTCTTCTGCGCCATCACCCATGATTGTTTCTAAGGCTTCTCTAGCTTCAAGAGAGGGCCCAACAGCATATCCGATAGGTTGTCCTCCAAAAGTAGATGCACACTCTATGTGAAGCCCTAATCTTCTTCCTAACTCGATGAAATCGTTAGCTAGGTGATATACTTCAGTTTGAGTCTCTATTTTTGTTCCCCTCCCAGTAGGAATGTCAATCACAATGTATTGAGACCCAGCTGCTTTCTTTTTACTTAGAATAGAAGGTAAAAGCAGAGGATCAATGGAAAGAGGATTCTCAATTGCTATAAACAAGTCATCAGCAGGAGCTAGATCTAACGTTCCTCCCCAAACCATGCATCCATTTGTCTTTTCAACAACGTCATATATTTCGTTGATAGAAAGTTCAACTGGACATAGAGGTTCTACACGATCAGCCGTACCTGCAGGAGAGGTTATTGACCTGGAAGAAGTTTTTGGTATTGTGAAGCCAGCAGCAGCTATGACTGGTACAACAAGCATGGTCGTTTTATCACCTGGAACTCCACCTATGCTATGTTTATCAAGTATTGGTTTCTTTTTGAAGTTAAGCTTTTTACCAGTTTCTATCATTGCTCTAGTAAGCGATTCTGCTTCGTCTGTACAAATGCCATATATTTCGAGGGCTGTTACAAACGCAGCAACCTCAACATCACTTAATCGTCTTTCCACTACATCCGTTACTATAGTCTTAATTTCTGAACGATCTAATTTTCTACCAGCAACCTTTTCACGTATGTAACCTAAGGATTTTGGACGCTTAGCCATCTTAACATTTATCTCATCGCCTTCATGAACTTCGAGAGCCTTACGTACTTCTTCATAAATACCAATTACCCCTTTTTGAAAGCCTCTGGCAACATTAACAATGGCTAATGTGTGTTTCCCTCTTAATTCTAAATCCACTCTATCAAGAGAGTGTGTTCCAAGAGCATCAGCAACATAATCATCAATGACAACAATGAACTTGCCACCTGATTCTATACCTAATGGTTTAACTGTAAGCTTCATCCTCCTCACAACAGATTAATTCGATTCTTTGAGAATATACAATCGGTATAAATTCGAACGAAAAAAGGGAACTTGAATAATAATTAACTACTATAAATGTGTTGTCCATTATGGATTTCAGAATAATCCATTACATGTGCGATTGGTGACGTATGTACTTGGATAAGCCTTAATATTCCGCTATCATTTTGTTTGCCATCTCAAAAGAAAGCTTATGTTTCAGTGATTGTGTCAAGTGGATTAGAAGATTACTTCTCCAATGTTTCTCAGATATTCCTCTTATTTTCTCTGAGCAAATCAGACAAGGTTTTTCAAAACATTTTTTACCCAAAAAAGGAGTCTCTCCACTAAATGTTCACAAAATAAGGATAGAAGTAACAGATATTTAAAATCGGATTGTAAATGATATTTTTCGAAAAATTATTGATTATCATTGTATTGTTTGAATATTTTTATGTACGTTTACGGAAAATGAAGAAAAAAAATCAATTCAAAATATTTGAACATGAGGTTTCCTTGACTATTTTTTATTCACCTGAACATTTTAGTTTCAGCTTTTACGTTTAGGCTAAGCATTTTTTTGGAATAAGACTCCAATCCACCCAAATCTTTTCTTTAATGATATTAATTGTGTAAGGGGATTTAATTCAACAAAAGATTTAATGTCATCTTGATTGAGTGGTACCTCAGATATTGTGTCAAGCCCAAGAACTTTGACAAGGGGCTTTGCGAAATAATTGTATCCTTTTCCTTCAGTTGGAGCTAATATGATTCCGTAACCTCCATCTTTCATGAATTCAATATGCTTTGCAAAGCATGCTTCTCTTTCTGCTTCAACGTAATGCTCGATTAAACCATGGCTATGAACAAGATCATACTCCTCTTTAGGTTTCAAATTGAAAATGTCTGAAAAAATGTATCTTGGACTAAATTTTTTATTTTTAAAAAAATCATCAGATTTTTCTTTGGCTAATTGAGAATAATCAACTATTGTTATTTTACCACCCATTTTTGTAACCATTTTATATGATATTCCACCAATTCCCCCTCCAAGTTCTAAAATGTCAGGGTTATGCAAATCAATTAATTGTAGAAATTTTTTGTAGAAAAGGATCCAGAAAACCCAGTTTCCAAGATTGTAAATTGGATAAGTATTACTGGACCAAAAGGAATTCCAATGCTTTTTCGTACTATTTTTTCGTTTGGACATAGTCATTGAATTCTTCATCAGAAACAGATCATCCATCAACTTTTAGTGCTAGATTCAAGTTCAGGATCATGCTTTAGTTATAACTGATATGTTCTGACAAACTATTTCTGGAGCAATGTAACTCATAATATTCTTTGGTGTTTTAGCTACCTCTATAATGTTTGTTAACAACTCGAAAACGTTACCTGATAACATTAAGCCGTTGATGGCCCCTTTCATTTCCCCGTTTTTAATTAAGATGGCTGGGTTGCCAACAATGCTAAAGTCACCTGACTCAGGATTTGAATTGTGCGCCCCTTGAACATCTCTCACATAATAGCCATCTTTTATTTCAGGAATAATTTCTTCAACCATCCTTTCGCCTGGATTGATCCTAATAGTGGTTGAAGCTATCTTAACCAACCCTTGTCTCACATCTCTTTTTGCATTGCCAGTACTCGTCACACCTTTTTTTGATGCCCAATAATGATCCCAGAGAAAATTCTTAAGAACTCCATTTTCAATCAAAGCAGTCCTCTGTCTGGGTACGCCTTCATCATCAGATATTTGAGTGTTTATTCCTTCAACGCAAAGACCGTCATCAATCATCGAAAATATCTCAGAAGCAATTCTTGTACCTTGTTTATCAGCGATCTTAGACTTACCTCTAACAACATTATCGCCTTTTATTGACTCGATTAAAGTGTATTGGAGAAGTTGTGAATATGCTATCGGATGAAAAACTACCGCACTTTTTCCAGTTTTACCTTTTACATTTTTCTTTAGGATACTGATTGTTTTCGCAACTTCATCGACAACATTGCCAATGTCAAGTTCCCATCCTCTTTTAACATCGAGTGTATAGATCATAGGCGTCATTCCTTCTTCAGCTTGAGCTACTGCAACTAAAATTGCTTGTGTGCCACTTCCCTTCTCAGAGTGTTCAACACCATTACTATTCACATATGTCTTAGTAGTAATGCCAATTCCTACACCTCCACCAACAGGAATGAGACCCTCTTCAGCTGCTTTACTCTTTTTAATCATCTCAGCAGTCAGAGCGATAACTTCTGAAGGTTGCTTTTGAGCCAATTCTTCTTTGTATAAGCCTTCAACAAAAGAGTATTCGTGTTTAAATGGCAGTGATTGCCAATCTGGGTCAGGTGTACCAGCTTTTGCTGCAGCAACTGCATATTTCACAGCATTTTCAACAGCTTCTTTTCTTGGGATGTTTGTGAAAGCTGCACCCATTTTCTTGTCTATTAGAACTCGTATTGCAAAGGAAGAGTCAAGATTTTTACTCACCTGGCTGATTTGTGCCATCTCTATTTCAGCTGAAATTTCCGATTGTTTGAGACCGAGAAGTTCAGCAGAATTTGCACCCATACTAATAGCTTTTTCTACACCGTACTTGCAAAGTTGTAAAAGTTTTTCATCATCGTCTTTCATATTTCAAACCCCTCTAAACTTTTCCTCCAAAGGTTATACCACCCTTTGCAAAACGAATGTTAGACCCCCCACTAGCTACAAATGCTTCCTGACCTTTTCCACAGCGTCCGGTCTCCCAAGAGAGATCGTCTTTTCTACCCATGCCTTCAATCTTGAACAAAGCATCTGTTGCTATACCCGATATTGAAATGTTAGTCACCGGATTTCCTAATTTAC
>JAUVYS010000003.1 GCA_030602965.1 Candidatus Bathyarchaeota archaeon
CATTATTGAAACCCTTACCCCTCCATGTACATTAGGCTTCAAAGGAGTCCCGTCCTTATCGCTTCCACCAGTTATTTTGAGTTTCGCTCCACGCATTTTTGCGATGGATCCATCAATTGTGTCTCCGATTTTTTTTCCAACCAATGGTTGAGCTGCAGGACCTTCAACTTCAAGACTTTTTGATTTACCTGTTTCTGTGTCTGATATTACAAGTTTGAACTTAGCCATTCTTATCTCTCAGTCAATTGGTCTCATGCGATATCAACTATAGCCAAGCTTTCTATTTATTAAAGATTCTCATAGCCCCCATAGTGGATCACGTTTTCTCATGACTTCTATGAGCTTATTTAAAGCTTCAACTTCACTAGGCGAAAGTTTATTTTGATATTTCTCAAAAAGTTCTTTCACATCCTCCTCAGGCACCAGCACGTACATCATATCGCCCTCATGCAAATTACGTCCTATGATTGGCTCTCTCATTGAAAGTGCAACTTGCATTCCTTCGGTTGCTTCTGGTATTGGTTGTCCTTGACCTTGTATCTGTAAAACATCACCCACCGACTCACCATTGACCTTGACTAACCTGTAATTAGGCTGAACTCTTCCCGCAGTTACCTTGACACCAAATATTGCTGGTTTACTCTTTCTAAAAACGTAGCCTAGCATCACTTTTATCTCACCCGGCCTCACCAAAGATTCGAATTTTCTTTTAGTCATAGCTTCTTCCTGTAAATGCACCCATTCGATGTAATCTTCTATCAGCCGGTAGATGACATTGTTCTTAAATAGTTTGACACCTTTATTTCCAGCCTCTTCTTCAACATCAGGAAGAATTCGCACATTAAAAGAGAGAATTACACCCAACGTTTGAGTCTCCATCTTCACAATCGACGCTTCAATGACATCTCTTCTTGAAACATCCCCAACATCAGCCATTCTTACAGGAACCCCATTCTTCTCCAATTCACTTATCATAGCCTCCAGTGATCCCAGCGTGTCAGTTTTTAATACAACACCAACTTTGTCTGTAATTATCCTAAGTTTCTCTAACTCTTCAGCTACAGTTTCAACAAGCGTATTTACTGGATTTTTACGATCAGCAGCATATAGGGGAGCACCTGCAATGGCGTCTTCAATACCTGGAGCTGCAATCTTAACTCCTGCAGCTGCTTTCACCTCTTTTACAGGAGTGAATTTTTCGCGTGGCTCTCGTATTTCGTCGAGAGGTTTAGGTAGTAAGAGAGCTCTCACTCTGGTGACTATTGGCTTATTTTTGCCGCCAATAACTATTTTGTCTCCTTCATGTAGAACCCCGTCATATATGATAACGTTGATTGTAATACCAAGGCCTGGTTCTTCCTTTACCTCTAAGATCGTTCCTTTCGCAGCGCCTTTACTTACTTTAAGTTTCTTTTTTATATACTGCTGAGTGAGACCGATTAAAATGGACAATAACTCGGGAATCCCTTCCCCTGTTTTGGCGCTCAAGGGAACAATGGTCACATATTTGGTGAAGTCTCTTATTCTATCAAACCGTTCAGCTTTGAAGCCAGTTCTGGAAAAGGTTCCAATTATTGTATAAATGCGATCGTCAAGTTGTTGCTGAACATTGGTGTCTTGACTTTTCAAAGATTCTAATAGAGAAACATCAGAATGGTTAACCCAACCAGGTATCGTGTCTATCTTGTTTGCAACTACGATGAAAGGGATTTTCCTATTCTTAAGAATATCTAGACTTTCGTATGTCTGAGGTTCAAAACCCCTCAGAACATCCAGAACAAGTATTGCAATATCAGCAACTGATCCACCACGTTTACGAAGATTAACAAAAACGCTGTGACCTGGCGTATCTATTACGAGGAGGCCTGGAATTTTGATTTTCCCGCTACTGCGCTTTATCACCTTTCCACTTATAGCTTTCAAGGTTTTAAGGGGGAAGAAACTAGCTCCAATATGTTGCGTCATAGAGCCAACTTCACTCAAGGCAACTGCTGATCCCCGAATCTTGTCTAATAGAGTTGTTTTTCCTGAGTCAACATGACCTAGAACGCAAACAACTGGTTGGCGGATTCTAGCTGGCAATTTGGATCTCCTTTCATCGTGAGAAATCGGTGTTTAAACGACTCTATAAACTTAGAGTTATATCAACATCTCAAGTTTGATTAAGGGTTCGAATAAACCCTATTCTAAGACAAAATCTCTTCAGAAGTAAAGCAGATCTTTATTTCCCTCAAAGCGTTTTCTTCACTATCAGCTGCATGGATGATGTTCTCTGTTATTGAAAGTCCAAAATCACCTCTTATTGTTCCAAACGCAGCCTTTATTGGGTTTGTGGCACCCACCATTTTTCTCATAACCTTTATGGCTTCTTCTCCTTCAATGACCATAGCCACAATAAAATCAGAAGTAATGTGGTTGATAAGGTTGCTAAAAAACGGTTTATTTCTGTGCATCTCGTATAGGTTTTCTGCTTGCGATCGGGTTAGTCGAAGAAGTTTTAAGGTTATTATTTTTAATCCTTTGTTTTCGATACTCATTATTATTTTCCCAATGAGACCCCTTTTAACAGCGTTCGGTTTAATTATGATAAATGTCTGACCTTTCATTCCTTTTTCGCTTTCCTCGCGTAATGAGTTGTCCATTTAAGTTTTTTTGGTTCCCTCTTGAGCACAAGCATATTTTTTCGACATTTACTTGAGCAGAACCAGTAAACTGTACTATCGGTTTTTACATACATAAGACCGGTTCCATGTTGGAATTCTTGTCCACAGAAGGAGCATTTATGTGATTTTGGCATACGAAAATCCTCAAAATTATCTGATTTTCTTAGCTTCCCTATCAGTCTCTCGCAACATGAGAATGTCACCAATCCTCACTGGGCCCTTTATGTTTCTGGATATGATTCTTCCCTTGTCTTTTCCTTCAAGTAATTGTACACGTACTTGGTTGACCTCTCCAATTACTCCAACTCGGCCAATGACTTGAATCACTTCAGCTGGAGTTAGGAGCTTCTTTTGTTCTTTTTCGCTCATTGGTCAACTTCGCCTATCCTATTTTAGTAGGCTTTCCAGTTTTGACGTAATTTCTTTAACAAGTTCAGCAGCATCACCAGACTCTATTATGCAAACAGCAGCTGCTCCAACCTTTAAACCAGTTGAGGTTCCAAGCTTTAATTTGCTTGGCACATAAATGTATGCGGTTTTTCGTTCCTCGCATAGAAGTGGTAAATGAGCTACAACTTCAGGCGGTTGTACATCCTCTGCTATATAAACCAGTTTTGCTATTCCACGTTCAATGGCTTTAGTGGATTCATTAGTTCCTTTCTTGATTTTTCCTGTGTCTCGGGCTACTTGGAGAGCTTCATAGGCCACCTCTGCAAGTTCTTTTGATACGTCAAATTTTATAAAAAATGGTTTTGACAAAAGGCCTCACCCTACTAAGATTGATCTGGCTTAAGAGTATGATTTAATATTTACTTATAAGGTTTTGTAGGTTTCACTTATCTATGGGCATAAAATAAAACAGCATGGTTCTTACTTAGTAAGTTAATTTTTCCAAAACCTAAACGTTCCATTTGCACAGTAGCATTTACTTTTTCATTTTTTAAACCGGATTCACCTAAACCTATCTGGGTTGTACCAGAAGGCATCACGATCTTTACATGGATGTTTCCTTCCTCAGGTAACCAGTGTATAAGTGGTACATTCAATTTTTTTGCTTCCATATATGGTTCACTATGAAAATTGCCTTCAACAACGTTCAATCTCACTTTTTCGATTTCTATATTGAATAATTCCATGAGTCGAACAATATTATTTGACTCCAAGATTTCTAGATCTTTTTTTGAAACATAGAGATGAGCGTTACCTTTTTTTGGCATTACCTGTAATGTTCGATGCCCCTTTTCTGAATGCCCTGGAATCAGTGGTGGCTTTGAAGTGTAAATTTGTTTTTCAAGACCTCTAATTAGTAGTTTTATCGGATCTACAACTACGAAGTATCTATTGGAAGTTGAATCAATAATTTTCCTGTTTATTGCATAAATATTTTTCCAACTTAATGTTGCATCAACAGGCTTTGGTCCTAAGTCTATCATGATTTCACGTACAGTCTCTGGAGTGATTCCCCGTTTTCTGATCGCCATTAGTGTTCCAAGTCTTGGATCATCCCAGCCTAAGAATTCACCCTTTTCTATTCCTTCACGTATTTTTGATTTACTTAATACGGATCCTGAGATCTTTAATCGTCCATAGTGTATTGCTTCAGGATAGTTCCATCCAAGGTATTCATACAAGTATAACTGTCTAGTCGTGTTTGTTACGTGCTCTTTTCCCCTAAGTATATGCGAAATTTTGAGTAGATAATCATCTATACCGCCACAAAATGCAAATAATGGCCAAACTCTGAATTTTTCTCCTGTTCTTGGATGAGGATACTTGTGGGTATCGATAATTCTTAATGCTGGCCATTCTCTTACAGCCGGGTTTGGATGATTAGGATCAGTCTTTATTCTCACTACAACCTCCCCTTCAGCGTACGTGCCATCAAGCATGTGATACCATCTTGTTATGTGCTCTTCAGGTGGGAGGTCACGGCATATACAGCTTTTTTTCTTTACAATGAGTCTTTTGAATGTTTGTGGATCGCAATTACAAAGATAAGCGTTACCTTGTGATAATAATTTGGCAGTATAATCATAGTAAGTTTGCATCCTATCTGACTGATAGACTTCGGTGTTCCATTTAACACCTAACCAACGTAAATCATTTCGAATCCATTCATAAGCTTCAGGTATTGGTGACTTGGTACGTGGATCTGTATCATCGAATCTCAAGGTTAGTTTTCCATTATATCGCTTAGCATATTCATCACAAAGTATGACGGCTCTCGCCCCGCCTATATGAAGAGCCCCATCAGGGTTTGGACAGAATCTTGTATGCACAACTGGATATTTTTCTACATTTGGTAGAGGCGGCAAATCTTTTTTTTCAGATTTAGCTTTCTCAGGTTCTAAAAGTTCAGGCCAATTTTCAATAATAAATTGTTTTTGTTCTGACAGGGAGCGAGTGTTTACTTCGTTTACTACCTTCACCACTAATTCATTAACATCTTCTGTTCCAGCTCTTAGGCCTGGTTTAATTGAAAATAATTTACCTATTACAGGCCCGACTTTTGCTTTTCCTCCATATCGCAAAGCGTTCTGAAAAGCAAATCTCTTTATTAGTTCTATGAGTTCTATGTTATTTGATTTTGTCAAAAGATTTCCCTAAACCCAGAAACTTGAGCTTATCTATATGTGTGAGATATAAAATGGTGTCAAATTAAAGAATTATCTAATAACTGTGAGATACAAGGATCGCACGCGTGATAGAGCAAGTATTTTCAATCCATTTGGCTTTTACTCTTATTTCTTTGTCTTTGCCTCCGCAATTGTTTGCATAAGTACAAATTAAAAAGTTTCATGAAGAAGATGATAAAAACCAGAAAAATCGAATTTTAAGTGTACATCAGACCTGATTTATCATTTTTTTGTGACTCTTTTTTCCCAAGTTTCTGTAAATTTTTAGATAAAATATCTCTTAACGACTTTACGACATTAAGAGGTATAATCACCTCTACCTGTGAAAGCCGATCAATAACAATCTTCTCTCTAGATTTTGGCTTTTCACCTAACACAAATTCAGATACCGGCTCTCTAGGACAATCTAAATAAAAGATTAATCGATAATCGGTTGGAGTTGGTTGAACTCTAACAACATTTGTATAGACTCTTCTAAAGTCATCACTTTTCCCTAATACTATGTTCAATTTTGGCATGATTCATCACATTAAGCTTACATGAGTCATGTTCGGAGCAATATTTTTAAAAATAAGTATATTACACTTGACAACTTAAATAAACAGTCAGTTAATGTTTACGATTCACGAGGTAATCATTGAATTCAAGTAAAGCCCTCTTTGCCGTCGAGTCAGGGAAATTTGAAAGCTGTTTTTTTGCTTTTTCCCCTAATTGTATTGCCTTTACAGTAGCATAATCAATGGATCCAATGTTTTTAACGGCTTCTATTACCGACATTATCTCCTTTGGTGAAACAGAGGCGTTTCCAAGTGTAGAAAGAATTTGTTTTCTAAGATTTTTTCGGGTATTATTTAAAGCATGTAATATTATGAGAGTTTTTTTTCCCTCTCGAATATCACTACCAACAGGTTTACCTAACTTCCCTTCGTCTGCTGTCAGACCTAAAACATCATCAACTATCTGAAACGCTAGACCACTATAATACGAAAAGTCTCCAACCCTCCTCACTTGTAATTCTGTGCCGCCACCAACTATTGCTCCTACTTGGGCCGCCGTTTTTAGGAGTGAAGCTGTTTTTTTCCCGATCATTTCAAAATATTCATCTTCTGAGATTAATTCCTGCTTCTCGAATATCATGTCGTAAGCTTGACCTTCACAAATGGCGATAGCCGCTTTTGTGATTAGATTCAGAGCTTGAAGAATCTGCTTCGGTTGTAGCCGCCTAGAGTCAACGAAATTAAGAACTGATTCGTAAACCTTTGCAAAAAGCAGGTCCCCAGCCGTTATTGCCATTGGAACCCCCCATTTAGCATGCACTGATGGTTTACCTCGTCTTTTAGTATCTTCATCCATTATGTCATCGTGTATGAGAGTGAACGTATGTAGTAGCTCAATAGCAGCTGCCATAGGCACAGCATCTTCAATTCGGCCACCCACCAATTCACATGATTTTAAAGTTAAGAAAGGGCGAGCTCTCTTACCTCCTGCATCAATAAGATGCCTCGAAGCTTCATAAAGTACCTTAGGTTTCCAACTCGCTCTTATGATCCTGTCCAAAAGTACATTAACTTGACTGGATGACTCTCTGAGTTGAACAGTTAAAAATTGACTTATCATTATCTTTTCGCCACATAATTCTCTGGGTTAAAACCTCTAACCCTTAACCATTCAGCCATTTTCCCTGTTATTACAACTGGTGTGGATTTTAACTCTTCAATATTTTTACATCCTGTAAGAAACATTGCTATTTTAAACTCGTGTATGAAAATCTTAAGTTTCTCCAGAACTTTTTCAGTGTTGTCAGTAGCCGGTTTAAGAAGAGGCATCGCAAATCCAGCCATGGACGCCCCAAGAGCTATGGACTTAGCGACCTCCACGCCATTTCTTATTCCTCCTGACGCTATTATCTGTAATTTTGTAGATTGGTGTGTCTCTACAACACTAGCTACTGTTGGAATACCCCAATCCCAGAAGGTTTGTCCCAGCCTTTCTCTTACCCCGTTTTTCATTTTTTTCGCTCTGAAATATTCAACAGCTGCCCAACTTGTTCCCCCTGCGCCAGCAACATCAATTCCTTTGACCCCTGTAGCCTCGATCTTGACAGCTTCTTCAGCAGCGATACCAGCTCCAGTTTCCTTAACAATCACAGGTACATTAACAGAATAAACTATTTCTTGGATTTTTTGAAGTACTCCCTTATAATTTGTCTCACCCTCTGGCTGTATTACCTCTTGTAAAGGATTCAGATGGATGAATAGTGCATCAGCATCGATCATTTCTATCGCTTTCTGCGTTTCTTTGCCGCCATATCCTTGTACTAACTGTGGTGCACCTAGATTAGCTATCAGAAAAATGTTAGGAGCTTTCTCTCTGGCTACTTGAAATGTGTATGCAAGCTGTGGTTTTTCTAAAGCCACCCTCTGACTTCCAACCCCCATAGCCAGATCCAACGTCTCTGCTGCTTCTGCTAAAGCTGCGTTAATTCCCCTTGTTTTTTTAGTTCCTCCAGTAATAGATTCAATGAGTATTGGTGCTGATAATTTATGGCCAAGAAAGGAAGTTGACATGTCTACTTCTTGAAGCGCGATTTCAGGTAAAGCTCGATGGATTAAAAACACATCTTTGAATCCCGTAGTTACTCTCCTTGCTTGAACGTCTTCTTTAATTCCTATACTTATATGATTCTCTTTTCTATCACGTATTATTGCCATTGTAATTCAATCCAAAAATAGTTTTGTCCCTTTAACTTCTTCGTTTCTCATAGCTTTGAAAAGCCTATCTGGAACGTTGGCGTTCACCATTATTATAGGAATATTATTTTCTAAAACAGGAATTATTTCAGACATTTTACCTGACATTCCTCCTGTTACATCCACATTACTTGACCCAGCAATATTATTGAGGAACCTCCTTAATTTTCTTAATGATATTTCACCAATTAATTTGGCTTCTGAATCGGTTTTGGGATCAGCTGTATACAAACCGTCTACATCTAGACCAATCACGATCCTAGATGTTTTTACACTAGTTGCTAATTTAGAGATAATTTGGTCACCAGAGAGTATGGTGAACCCTAGTTTTTCATCAAGTACAGCATCCCCGTACATAACTGGAGTGATCCCTAAATCAAGCATCTTTTCTATGGATCTTGTTTCAAATCTTAAAATTCTTCCGTTTTCTGTTAATATGCAAGCTGATGGAGGAATTCCAACCACAGGTATTCCTTTATCTATAAAGGCATCGATTATTATTTTGTTTAAAGCCATCATTGCTTGTCTTGTCTTTGCGAAGCCTTCAAGCTGTGATGGAGTTTTGTAACCTTCCAGTATCTTATATTTTTTTGCGATAAAATGTCCAAAGGAGCCCCCGCCATGTACAACAAAAACTGAATCTACATTTGCTCTATAGATTTCTTTTATCAGCCTATTTATTGCAATTTCATTGGCAGTGAGAGGTTTTTCTTTTACTGTTATTACACTTCCTCCAAGTTTTAAGACAGTTAATTCTACTTTTGAATCCATGATTTTACTCCCTCATCTACTTTACTAGATATTATTGGAGTCCCACCAGCGTTTTTGATAACTTTTGCAATCTTTTTCCTTTTTTTCAAAGGTGAAAGCGCAATCATACAACCTCCTCCACCTGCTCCAGTTAATTTAGCACCTAAAGCACCAGCTTCTATTGCTACATGGACAAAATTGTCAAGTGTCTTATTTGATACTCCAATTGCAGAGAGGAGGCCATGATTTATGTTCATTAATTCCCCAAACTTCGTTAAATCTCCAGACTTTAGTGTTTCAATTGCTTTTGTTGTTAGGCGCCCAGCTGTTTTGATGAGTGGGTCTACTATTTTTGGGAACCTGTCTCTTCTTATTTTTACAGCTTTAACGAGATCGCCTGTTGACCTAGGTTCGCCCGTGTTTCCAATAATAATTGGTATCTTTTTTTTCACTTTTATTGGAGTGATACCTTGATTTTTTTTATATACGATTATACCACCGTTAGTGGAAATTGCTTGATCGATACCTGAAGGCTTTCCGTGAACAAACCGTTCAGCTTCAAATGATAAATCGACAATCTTTTCTTTTGTGAAGTTGACCCCAAAGAACTTGCCCACAGCAGCCACGGTTGCAACAGCTAATGCGCCAGAAGAGCCCATCCCAGCTGCAACAGGTATCTCAGATTTTATCACAATATTCAAGCCTGATTCTTCCCTCAGCTCTTTTAATGCTATTTGAGAAGCAATTCTTATTGGCTCAAGAATTTTATGACCGCCCAATCCACCATGATCAGGCTGGAATCTATTTCCTTTAAATGATCCAGAGAAGCCAAGATTGGATGCGACGTAAATAACATTATCGTTTCGATCTTTAACACTTACCTTTACGTAACAATCAATCGCCATGACAATAGCTGGTTCGCCATAGACGACAAAATGTTCCCCAGCTAGTATGATCTTAGCAGGAGCTAATGCTATAGCTTTCAAAATAAGTCCGCCAAAAGAACATAGATAGATAGAAAAATAAAAACCCTACAGTTAAACATTAAACTTTTCAATTATTTTTCCATTACAATGGATGCATATCCGACAACCCGAGAGAAATCACCTGTAATGTCGCCACTTGTCTTATAGGAAAGAAGCATGGCTTTCTTTGCTTCAAGCATTTTAGTGGCAACAATAGCGGCTGATGTTGGACCAACCCCACACATGCTAATCCTATTATCCTCAACAACGTCTTGGAGGCGTTTTTCGTCAAGTTCGAGAATAGCATCTATCACAAGTTGATCCTTTTCTTCAGCTACTTTCTGAGATTTGTAGTGGGTTAAATCTGTTGATGCGATGACAACAGCATTTCTTTTAGAAATGGCTTTCGCAACAGCTTTCCCTACATCTTGACTTACTTCTAAGTCCTGCATCATCATACATATAGGTACAAAATTTACATTTTCACCATAAACGTATTGAAGAAATGGAAGTTGAACCTCGATAGAGTGTTCATATAAGTTTGCAACATCATCAATGTCTATGTAGTTAGAAGAAGCTTGAATCTCTGTAGCCGCCTCTGTGTCTATTAATACGTCTCCGAACGGTGTTTGCCATATTCCATCCAACATAATTGAAACACCACTTCCAAAGCCAGTGTGGTTTGGTCCGATAATGATGAAAAGCTCTGGTTTTCCATCCAACGCAAGTTCGAAATACGCCTTAGCTGCAGTCGATCCGGAGTAAATATATCCTGCGTGCGGGCTAACAAGAGATACAATATTCCTTGGACCGTGTAACTGAACGGTTGGAAGGTGCCCTGGTCCAAATTTGTGAAGAAAACATTGCTCAATTTGTTTTTTTAAATCATTAAACCGGGCTTCATAGAAGGTGCCGGCATGACTGGAAGGTCTAACCGTCACCATATCCCATTCACTCTTCATCAGAGGAGGTTGCGGTTACTTCAAGAGGTTTTGTTTCAAAATCATCAATAGAAACTGTTAAATCGTCATCCTGTGGAATCTCGCCTTTCTCCCTTGAAACTTGGCGAGCTAGAAGCCAATAAACCGTTGCTAAAGACCTCCTACCCTTATTGTTTACTGGTATAATAAGATCGACGTTCGCTAAGCTGTTATCTGTGTCAACAAAGGCAATAACAGGTATACCCATCGAAGAGGCTTCTTTAATAGCCTGTCGATCAGCATTGGGATCTGTAACCATAACTAAATAAGGATCACGATGTCCAGAATACAATGGATTAGAAAAAAGACCAGGCGGAAAACGACCAATAACAGGAACTGTACGTGTTACCTCACAGAACTTTTGAACTGGAACTCTACCATATATTCGAGCTGAGACTACTACCATTCTTTCAGGATCAATGTGGGAAATGAATTTTGCAGCAGTTCTAATCCTCTCATCTGTTTGTTTAATGTCTAGAACAAAGAGTCCATCAGGTCTAACACGGTAGATAAATGGTTCTAGATCTTTTGTCTTGATTCGTGTTCCTATGTGCATTCCGGCAGATAGAATAGTCTCTATTGGTAGAAGAAGTTCAGCTTCTTCTGCCTTGAACTCTTTATTACTTATCTCTGAGTTCTCTATCTTTAAAGTCTTATCTTTCTCAGTCATCTTCTCTCATCCATACATTACCTTGTAAATTAACCATCTTCAGATGATTTTAATCTAGTCGTTTTATATTTTAAAACCTCATCAATTATTTCAGTATTGGAAAGTAACATTCGACGACAGCAATATCTAGTCACACCAAGATCATCTAGAACTTTACCTAGGTCTTCGCCTTTCTTTACTCTTTTATTCAACTCGTCCCATTTATCACCTATAACACTTCCACATGTAAAACATCTTACGGGAACCATCAAATCAATAACCCTCTCAACGATATGATTTCTGCTTCTTTCTTCTAGCGCCAGGTCCACCGGGCTTCTTTGGCTCTTTCCTCCGAGGATCTCCTACGAGCATAGTTCGGTCATAAGCCATTAGTGCTTTCTTAATTTGTGATCCTCTAGGCCACTCAGCTAGAGCTCTCGCAATTGCTATCCTAGCTGCCTCCGCTTGTCCCATGAAACCTCCGCCTTTTACTTCAATGTTTATGTCTAGATTTTTCCAAAAATCCTCTACGACTATAAGAGGTTCAAAAATCTTCTCTCGAGCTATTACAGGCATGTATATTTCTAAAGGTGTTTTATTTATTCTAACCCGACCCTTTCCAGGTTTAACCGTTGCTCTCGCAATAGCTGTTTTTCTCTTTCCACTTGTTACCAGGACTCGTTTCTTGCTTGACAACTCAATCAACCCATGATTTTTGCGTATTCTTTCATTGTTATAAAAGATCTTTTTTGACTAATGGGTATTGCGCCAGTTGGAATCTGGAATTCAAACTTCCTAAGATCCCCTGGCACTCCTACATGAACTCTTAATCTCTTATAAGCTGTTTTACCCCTTGGCTTCTTCCATGGAAGCATGCCTCTCACAGTTCTTCTGACAATGTTTTCAGATCTTCTAGGACGTTTAGGGTTTTTACTTTGGGAGGCCAAGGTTCTGACTTTTAAACGAGCTTCAGTTTCTGCTACAGCAGCTTTTTTACTTTTAGTAATAATAATTTTCTCAGCGTTTACTACATGAACCCAGTTACCATTCAAAAGTAGCTTCGCTATTATACTAGCTAACCTACCAAGAACGAGGCCATTTCCATCCATTATTATATTATCTCTTTTTGACAAAGGTTCACCCGATAATCTTGATTTCTTTTCCTTTAGGGAATTTCTCAATAAACTCGTTAATCGTGTAGCACTGTCCTTTTGCTTTTAAAATTTTGTCTCTTGCCTTTTGAGTGAAGCTAAAAGCTGCAACGTGGACCGGGTGATCTAAGAACCCCGCTGCCAAAATTTTGCCAGGAACTATAGCTTTATCTCGGGATTTTGTATACCTATTAATTCTGCTAATGTTCACTGCTACCTTCCTGTGTTTAGGTTTTTTTAAATAATTGGCAACATCATCCCAAATGGCTGCACCAGTTTCGTTTGCCTTTTTTTTGAGCGATCTAATTGTATGAAAGAGCTCGGGATTCGTTGTTTTAAACTTCATTTGTATCACTTTTTCTTCTTTATTTTTGCTTTCTTTGTTTTTTTCTTCACCCTAGCTATTTTCAACTGATTAATTTGTTCAGTAAAGTCCTTAGACTTTTTCCTCAAGATTTTTGTAGCTTCAATTATAATTTGTTCAGGTGGTAAAGCACCTGTTGGTCCGACATTAAAAATGAATGCGTTTTTAACATTCTTGATCTTGATAGCTGAAGGCGTTTTAGGACAAATAACTTCACAGTCATCACAAAGAGTACACTTTTCCTTAGCCACCACTTCTAACCTTTCATCTTTGATGTCAAGTACACCTTTTGGACAGCCCTCAACACACTGACCACACGCATCACATTTTCTACGGTTAACGATGATTTCAGGGACATATTTGTATGAAGAGACGGAGACAGGTTGCCATTTTGCATGTTTTGAGCCATGACCAAGTCGAGCATAAGCCTCTAATTTGATTTTTTGACTAGGTGCTAGTTTCACTATAGGAATTTTATCACTTATTGGTGTTACATCTGGATTGGCTGATTTCAATTCCCCCGAATACACTGTTCGAATTGAATCTGAAGCCTCAGCATCGAGCGTTAAAGAAACGCTGCATTTATTACAGCCAAGCTCACTCTGACATTTGCATTCTTCAGGGAGAACGTAAGTATCTAAATCTGTCTTTAAAGGAACAAGACCCAATCTATGAGCCAAAACCTCATCGCACATAACTGATGAGTTCTCAATAACAACCACCTCATCTATCGCCATAGTTGGAACCTCATTAACCATTATGCGCCTCAGTGCATTTGCTACTGGAGTAGATATTCCATTAACCTGAAAGCGAAGTTTGTTATCATCCTTATGTAGAATCTTGACATCCATAATAGAGCCAGCTTTTCAGCACAAATTAATACAATAATATAATCTTTGAGATGTTCTTGTGAAGAAAGTCAGCTTGTTATATAACTTTTTCTAACAAGAAATTAATTTCAAGAATACTTCAATAAAAAGAGAAAATATACAAGGTATCTTAATAATACATGATAATACTAGTACCAGTCAAATGTTAAAAAAGAAAAATAGCCTAACCCTGAAATTAAGCTTAGCATCCATCTTTGCTGCCCTCACAACAATTTCTACAGTAATTATCCAAATTCCTATTCCAGCTACAGGTGGTTACATTAATGTTGGTGATGCAATGATTTTTACAAGTGCTTTACTCTTTGGACCAATGGTTGGAGCTTTCGCAGGCGGTATTGGTTCAGCTGTTGCTGATATCTTTCTTGGCTATCCAGCTTTTCTGCCCCATACATTTGTAATTAAAGGGTTAGAAGGTTTTGTTGCCTGATATATTAGTAGAGATGGGAATGATTTTAGGGATATTCTTGCCTGGGTTATAGCAAGCTTTGTTATGGTTGTAGGTTACTTTATTGCTGAAGCTTATGATGGGTATTGGTCCAGTTTTTGCATCAACTGAAGTTCCTGGAATATTTTCCAAGTAGTTTTTGGAGGAATATTCAGTATACCTTTATCCAGATTATTTAGGAAGCGATTTAACTTACTTATTTCATAGTTTTTTCTTCAAAGCTTTCCATAATTCATCTGATTTAGGCAAATGTAAGGGTTGAACAGCCCCATCCTTTCTCACTATCTTTCTCATCTTTTCATTTTCTAAAAAATCGCCAATGATAGAAGCCTTAATACCAGTTTTTCTAACCTTAGAAACGACCTCTTCAGCTTTTTCGGGTTTTATAGCAATAATTAATGCTCCAGAACTAATTAGTTTCAGTGGATCGATTTTAAAGAACCGACAAATTTTCTTTGTCTCTTGTGAAATGTAAATTTGATTTTCGTAGACTTCAAATCCTGTTCCTGATGCTTCAGCCATTTCGTTAAGGCCGCCAGCTATCCCTCCTTCAGTCGGATCATGCATAGCTAAAACACCACCTTGTTTAACCGCCAACATCGCTTCTTGAACAACACTAATCATGTCAAAGTAGCTCTCTGCCTTAGCCACCAATTCTTTACCAAAATTTTTCACAAGAGTTTCTCGTCTGTCTGCCGCTAAAATTGCTGTTCCTTCAATGCCAGCACCTTTGGTAAGAATGATTTTACTCCCTGGTTTAACCCCAGCACAAGTTACAAACCGATCTTCTTTAGTAAATCCAGCACAGAAACTAATCACCAAAGGATGAGAAATGTGTGGTGTAACCTCTGTGTGACCGCCAATTATGGCCATTTCTAGGTTTTTCGCAGCACTGTCCATTTGCACACAGATTTCTCTAAGAAGAGCGTTTCCAGATCCCTCAGGAAGCATTATGCAAGGTAAGAACCACCTTGGTTTGATACCTCTCGTTGCCACGTCATTCGCTGAAATATTTACTGAGAGCCATCCAATTCGTTCTTCAGCGCCACTTATCGGGTCACATGAGATTGCAAGTACATGATCTCCAAGTTTTACAATAGCAGCATCTTCACCATATGAAGACCCAAGTAAAACGTCGCTATTCTTAGCACCTAAGTACTTCAACACTATTTCCTTTAGAATTTCTGGAACAACCTTACCAGACGGAAAACTCATATTAACGCCCACTTTACCTTCAGCTAAGTATTCTATGATAAAAACAATAGCTATGAATGGCTTAAAAGGAAATATTTACTTTCAGAATTAAATTGTGTAATTCGAGAATTATTCTTCTTCATTACTAATTTAGATGTTGACATTTCTCAGATTATTCATGAACGAAGTAATCTTCTGCGAGATAAAATAGAAAATTAAAGAAAAAATTGAATGGTGGGCCGGCCCGGACTTGAACCGGGGATCATCCGCGTGTCAGGCGGATATTAGGCAAAATTCTGTATCCTAACCAAACTAGACCACCGGCCCACATCTAAAATGCCTTAGGAAACGTCTAATATTTTAGACTTACTACAAGTTTTTCCTTAAAAGTAATTGGTGGACCGACCGGGATTTGAACCCGGGACCTTCGCGATGCCAACGCGACACTCCTTGGCCTTTGGAGTATACCAAGCTGAGCTACCGGCCCACATCAATAATTGAGATAGTGCTTAGATAAAAAAAATAGTGTTATTTTAAGAACGGCGAGCCTTTCTTGTGACAGTTTTAGTCTGCCATGCGTATTGACAAATTTTCTTTGACTCTCCGAATCCACAAGCTGAACATCGTTTCTTTCTTATGTGATAAGCTCTTCGACCACACCGTCTACATTTTATGACAGAGGTCTTATGCCGCTTTCCAAATGAAGGGGTGCCTTTACCCAATGATGCTTCACCTTGGAGAAGGCGATACTATTATTACGTTGTCTCCACGAACTATCATAGTTCCTATTTTCTCAATGTTCTCATTGTCAGAGGCCTCTTCAGCGTCTTCCAAGACGAGGTTCATGTGTTGATCAAATCCTTTTAGTTTACCTCTAATGCTTCTTCCGCCTCTCAGTCTTACCAAGACAAGCTTTTCCAGACTATCCTCTAACATTTTGCTAGCCATCTCTGTCATTGGTCTATATCATCGCCTCAAATTTTAGTTCTTTAAGATTTTAAGATAATGATTTAAAGGTATCGTAAAAACGTATTCTCCTTGTGAACCTCATGAGGTTTAAAAATAGACATCATCTAGATAACAAGACATTACGGAAAATACTTAGACGATTATCAGAAACCCTTAATGTAGATTCTTCTAACATTAAAATGGATAACGCAGAGATAGCTGATCATGAGTCGGGTATAAAGATCCTAATTGTTGATGATAACATCGTTTTTGTTGTTGATGCAGACAATATTTTTCCAACATTATACTTTGAACCATTAATTGAGCTTTTACCATCATTAATTGTTGATATGGGTGCTATTCCGTACATATGTAATGGCGCAGATGTTATGGCACCGGGAATTGTTCGTGTGGAAGGCAATTTTAGAAAAGATTCAATTGTGGTAGTAAGAGATGAAAAACATGGTAAACCGATAGCCATTGCAAGGTCTTTGTCAGGTGCGTCACAGATGAGACAAACTGGACATGGAAAGGTAGCAGAGACGCTTCACTACGTCGGTGATGAAATCTGGAATTTAGCGAAACACATATGATTGACTGGAATAACGAATATTAAAAGACTTGCTTAAACAAACTATCTAAGTCTCATAGTTTCTAGGTTTAATGGAGCATTAGTTTCTATTTTATAGATTCTGTGCAGAACTTTTGCAATACTGATGCATTTTGACTTTTCGCCATGACCAACTATGATGCGTTCTGGTTTGGATGAAAGTCTTCTTACATACCTTATGATCTGATTTCTATCCGAGTGCCCAGAAAATCCTTCAACGGCTCCTATTTTCATGGCAATTCTTATAACAGACATTTTGCCTTTGTTATTTATTAAAGGTACTTCTGAAAGCCCCCGTCTTATCCTTGAACCTAAGGTTCCTTCAATCTGATAGCTTACAAATATTAGTGTGTTTCTTTTATCTGAAGATAGAGCTTTGAAGTATTCTATAGATGGCCCACCTTCCATCATTCCTGAGGTAGCCATGATTATACTGGGTTCGCCTTCAATGATATCTTCTCTTGCACTTGAGTCCTTAACATTTACAAAGTATTCTGATTCAAAGGGGTTTACTCCCTTGTAAAGAATCTTATCTCGCACATTCCTTTCAAGGTATTCTGGATAAGCGGTATGAATAGCTGTTGCTTCTTGAATCATTCCTTCAAGGTATATTGGCGCTTCTTGGAGAAGGCCACTTTTCATGTAGCTATCTAAAACCACCATTACCTCCTGAGATCTACCAACAGCAGGCACTGGAATCAGCACTTTTCCATTTTTATCTAGAGTTTCATTTATCAAAGACACACTGTTCTGTTCAACACTCCTTCTCTGAGGCATAATATTTTCTGGACCGCCATAGGTAGCCTCTGTAATTAAAGTTTCAATTCTTGGAAAAACCGTTGAAGCTGGTTCAAGAAGCATTGTGCGCCCATACTTAAAGTCGCCAGTGTAAATTATATTATGCAGCCCTTGTCCTATATGTAGGTGTGTTATTGTAGAACCTATAATATGACCTGCGTTGTGAAGAGTTAATCTCGCATCAGGAGCAATGTCTGTAACTTCACCATATTTTAGAGGAATAATGTGAAGAGTCATCTCCCTAACAGCTTTCTGATCATAGGGAGGTGTGATACCCTCTTTTGTGAGAACATCAAGATAGTCAAGTTGGAGAAGAGTCATGAGACTTGCTGTTGGCTCAGAGCAGTAAACCGGGCCATCATATCCATACTTATATAGAAATGGAAGCAAGCCACAGTGATCTAAATGTGCGTGAGAAATTATAACAGCATCTAAAATATATGGATCAAATTCTTGGATATTAAAGTATGGAAAGGCTTCAGCTGGATTATGAGATCCCGGATTAATTCCGCAGTCAATTAGGATTTTACTTTTATCTGTATCAATAAGTAACGCTGATCTACCGACCTCTTGAAATCCGCCCAAAGTTGTCATTCGAACTCTTTTTGATTTGAATATTATTGGTCGGAATATTCTTTCACCAACGGAGCGTAAGATCTCTTTCCGTCTTTTAACTTCTGATTGATAATAATGTCTCACACTTGCAATTATTTTTGATTGTATGGGTGGACTTCTTAATATCCTTGGTCTCCATTTTGTAGTTTTAATTATTTTCTGCAAAGCTGTACTATTTTTGCCTATTATGAGACTAGGCTTTTTAACTTCAATAATGACCTCTCCTACAGTTGAATCGAATTCAATGTTGGTAATCTCTGTTTTATCTGAAATTATTGATTGAACCTGCTTCCGAGCTTCAGGCTCAGGAAGACGAACTGAAGGATCGGAACGGATAACAATTCGCTTTCGAAGGATACTTACAAGGTCTGTTATGATGAAGCTGTTCTCAACTAAGATCTCTGGTTTTTTGGCGTAAATAGCTAACCTTGGGCCTTCAAACTCTATGCGACTAACCTCCGCCTCTTTTGGAATATTTTTCAGAATAGCGTTTCTTATCTTAACTTGAGTCTCGTTAAAAGGCAATATAATATCCTCTGAGATTTTTAGTTGAGCTTAAGCCTCTAGGAACTTGGCCTTTTCTTGATCTGATAGTTCTTTATAGCCTTCTTTGGTCACAGTTGCCACATCAAAACTATCCCCGCTCCCTATGTCTCTTTTCATAGCTGACCAGACTGCTTTAACTACTAGGGGAATTCCCTCTTGAACTGATAAACTCTCTGTGTATTCAGCCTCAAGTACTCCGTAAGCTACAGGTGACCCAGAGCCTGTTGAAACCATTTTTTCTTCAATAACACTACCAAAAGGGTCTAAAGCATATATGTGTGGTCCACTGCCATCGATCCCACCAATTATGGCTTGCATGACCAGCGGAAAAGCTCGAGATGAATATAAAATGTTTGAAGCCAACCTTGCTAAAGATTTCACAGGAAAAGCCCGATCTTTCTCTAAGCGATAAAGCTTAGCGTTAGCCTGCAAGATGTTCACAACATTCTGTGCATCTGCGACAACACCTGCGATTGTTATAGCAAGATGATCGTCAATCTTGAATACTTTCTTACCTTTTTTATGTGCTACTAGATAACCCATCGTAACTCGGGTGTCGGTAGCTATAACAATACCATCTTGGCAGACTATTCCCATTGTGGTTGTACCTTTAAGTACTTTTAAAATGTCTTCGTTCATCGCTGGCTCATTCAATTGATTAATTTTCCCTCAGAGTATCTTTTTAAAAGAATGATTATAGAAGAGAGGGTAAACATCTTATTTCAGAGAAGCTTTAACTTAAAAATATTTCGAAACATTCTTTTAGATTTTAGATAATGAAGATGTTGGTTAAATAGATTGATGACGGATGCCCATCATATACAACTGCCAAGAGAAGTTCTTATTGGACGTGGAGTCTTAAAGAAGATTGGAACAGTGTGTCAAGGACTTGGTTTTTCTTCTTCAGCATTATTAATGACAGGGCCGAAGACATACTACATAGCTGCTAAGGAGACCATTATCTCTCTGGAAAAAAACGGATTCGATGTAGAAAATTTAATTGTTGAATCTTCCGAGATGAAGTACGTTGTTATGGCTGAAAAAAAAATTTTGAAACATCATCCTAAAATTGTATTAGGTGTTGGTGGAGGGAAAGTAATTGATGTGGGAAAGATTGCTGCTTCTAGACGTAGTGTGCCCTTCATAAGTGTTCCTACAACTGCTTCTCATGATGGAATTGCTAGTCCAAGGGCTTCGATAAAGGATTTGGAGCAACCATCATCTGTTCTTGCTCAAACACCTACTGCTATAATAGCTGATACAGAGATAATTCAAAAGTCCCCCTACAGACTTACAGCAAGTGGTTGTGGAGATATAGTATCAAAGTATACAGCGGTTAGAGACTGGAAATTAGCTCATAATCTCAAAGGTCAATATTATGGAGAATATGCGGCTAGTTTATCTATGATGAGCGCTAGGTTAGTGATGCGTAATGCCAAGATAATTAGAAAAACAGAAGAAGGCATAAGCATTGTCCTTGAGGCATTAATAAGTTGTGGTATCGCTATGAGCATTGCTGGAAGCAGTGCACCTTGTAGTGGTGCTGAACACCTCTTCTCTCACATCTTAGACCAGATAGCGCCAACTCCAGCCTTACATGGTGAACAGTGTGGCGTTGGAGCAATTATGATGGCTTATCTTCACAGAGCCAACTGGAAACATTTAAGAAATAGTCTTCGCAAGCTCAAAGCTCCTACAACTGCCCAAGAACTTGAAATAGAACCAAGATACATCATCGAAGCTTTAACAAAAGCTCACAAGATTAGATCTGATAGATACACAATTCTTGGAAATGACGGTTTAACTGAAGACGAAGCTATTCACCTTGCAAAAACCACCGGAGTAATTTAGTAGAATAAAAATGCTAAAAGAAAAAGTACTCATAACGTTTATAGGCGTTCATCAAGCAAAAAAAGGCTTTATTTTTGTCCACGAAGGGCTTTTGAAGAATTGTGAAGAATGTGATTTTTTCAAAGTATGCATGAAAAATTTAGAGCCAGGACGAATTTATAAGGTTAGAAAAATTCGTCAAAAGAAGTTTCCTTGTAAAGTTCATGAAAATGGAGTTCAGGTTGTAGAAGTAACTGAAAGTGATATAGAAGCATCTATCCAAGAAAGACAGGCTTTCAATGGATGTGCTATAACCTTTCAACATCAAGATTGCAATGAGATTTGTTGCTTATATTATGAAAAATGTAAAGTAAATGGCTTAAAGAACGGTGATAAATGCAGAATTATCAAAGTAAAAGAGAGACTCACTTGCCCTCTTGAGAAGACTCTTGTTTCCGCGGTTTTACATCGGCTGCCTTTGAGCGAGTCTTTTTGAATGTCTCAATGATACTTACTGTCTTTATCTCAGGGAAGAATTTATAGATGTCATTAACTATTCCTCGTTTCGCGAATTGAAGACCTTCAATATAGAAAGCATCCTTAGGCAATTCGATGTTAGTCTTTGTCTTTGTAACCTTCAAAGCAAAGTCTTCAGCTTTCACTGAGGGAAGTCTTCGATGAATAATTGCTCGTATTTTTTCTTTTTCGTTCTCAATTATCTTTTTTAATGTAAGATCGTAAATTAGGGTTCTTCCTGCTAATGGGGGATTGAAATCAACCTGTACACGTCCTGCACCGACAGATCTGATTACAGCAGATTTTCCACCAATTTCCATTCGCATTCCAGGAACTGGTGTTACTTTTTGTTTTTTGAAGCTTCTTATTGATAGTAATTTGATCTTTTTCGGATCCCTAGGACCAAAGCCTTTCTCAGGAGGAATAGTAATTGTGGATGATTTTCCCACCTTAAGGGCTGGTAACGCATCATCTAAACTCTTTAGAACCCATCCTTCTCCAACAACAACGAGCATAGGTTCGTAAGCTCCATTTTCATTAAATGTACCTTTCTCCTTTGCTACATTTTCAATAGTAGTATCAAAAACTTCATCAGTCTCTTTCACCTTAGCTATATAGTCGATTAGAATAAAGTTTCCTTTTTTTATAGGCAAGTATCGATCTCCCTTTGATGTTAGTGATTTATTATCTAGATTGATAAAAATATTTGGTGGCTTATTACTAGAGCGTGTGATTTTTACTATATTTCTAATTTATATAATTGTCATAAAAAAATCTTTCATTTAACCTACAATACTTAAAATTTACAACTTCCATTTTGAAGTCAAATTATTAGGAGAAATTACATGATAATTACTCTTCTTTCAGATTTTGGATTACAGGATTCTTATGTAACAGAGATGAAGGGCACTATTTTGACTGTTTGTAGTGATGCAACTATTGTTGATATTACACATAATGTAAAAAAGTTCAATATCAAAATGGGAGCTTTTATTTTAGCTTCTGCAGCGCCACATTTTCCAGAAGGAACCATACATGTTGCAGTCGTAGATCCAGGTGTTGGCACAAAACGACGTCCCATAATAGTTGAAGCTAAGAACAGGATTTATGTAGGACCAGATAATGGGTTGCTGATTTTATCAGCCAAAAATGAAGGACTAAAAAGAGTGATCCATGTAACGAACAAACAATTTTTTCATGAAACGGTTTCAAAAACCTTTCATGGAAGAGATGTTTTTGCGCCAGTAGCGGCTTACCTTGCAAAAGGAGTTAAATCTTCTAAGTTTGGCCAAGAAATAACAGATTTCATAAAACCAACATTCGCTGAACCTACAATAAACAGAGAGAAGATAGAGGGTGAGATTCTCCACATAGATGATTTTGGGAACCTTATAACGAACATTTCCCAAACAATTCTAGATAAAACTAAAGCATCAAAAATAAAGCAACTTCAAATTAGTATAGCAAAAAAGAGAAAAATTCTGAGATTCAGCGGAACATATGGCGATGTTTCTGAAGGAACAGCTTTGATATTAATAGGAAGTCATGGGTTCTTAGAGATTGCAGTTAGTCTAGGAAGTGCAAAAAAGGTATTTAATGCCAAGCTAGGTGATGTGGTTGAGGTTCATTTATCTTAGAACATTTTGAAGGATTAATGGAATAAATCTTACTCAGAAACTTTATTCAAGTCTCTTTATAATGTGATAACCAAATTTTGTTTTTATAGTAGGTGAAGTCTGTCCCTTCTTAAGAGTAAAAGCTGTTTTCTCAAACTCCTTCACCATTTTTCCTCTACTAAAGAATCCAAGGTCACCGCCACGGTTTCTTGAAGGACAAAGTGAAACTTCCTTTGCAATTTTTGCAAATTTTTCATCTTTTTTTAAACGCTCGAGAATAGTATCAGCTTCCTGCTTGGTCTTTACTAGAATATGAGCACAATGTACTTTATTTGACATACAAATCAAAACTCATGAAACAACAGAGATATGAGATTAATTTCTTGTTTTTTAAACTTTGTTAGATAAAGCAAGTTCTTTAATTCTTGAAACACCATCTATACTTTTAATGTAACTTGCCACCCTTTTTGAAAGTAGTTCCTCCCAGTTGTCATCGTTCAGGATTCTTTTTCTGACTTCAGTCGCTGAATAGATTTCGCGGTGCAAGAATAGTATGTTTTCTACGCTGAAATTTGCTTCTTTGAATAAGCGACAAGTAAGAGGATCGTTTGAATATACAACGTCAAAGTGGGGTGTAAGAACACAGACTTCGTTTACCCAGATGGCATGAGCCTTTGCATCTGGAACTGGAATTATTAAAAATTTCTTTTGATCAAATCCCTCTTCATCTAAAGTAGCTTTTATCATTGTGATACGTTCACCCGCTGTAAAAGGGTTGTCTAATTCATGGCTCAACTGGGAGCTCCCCACAATTATTATTAGTTCATCTACGGATTCTAGTAATTTCTTAACAATCTTAATGTGACCAATATGAAAAGGCTGAAATCTTCCTACAAAAAGTCCTCGTCTTATCTGCTTTTCCATTTAATCACCACGTACATTTTTTAAAATTGATCATATATTTTATGGCATAAAAAGGTGTGTTGGATCAACATATATAACAGAACCCGTTTTTGTTCTAAATTTCACACCTTCTTTTCTAAGAAGAAGGCACTTTATTTCTAGGCCAAGACCATACCCACCTAAACTTAGATCGTAATATACTACTCGACGACAAGGAACAATTGGCGGAAAAGGTTGCTAGCCATAATATTTCCAACTGCTCTTGCCGCTTTTCTTCTTGATAATGAAGAAGCGATACTACCATAAGTACTGACAAAGCCGTATGGAATACCAATTACCGTTTCCAAAACCTTTCTTGTGAAAAAGGGGAGATAATTCATTTTTAATTCGAAGTTGAAATTCCCCTTTTTTCCCTCACATATATTACTGATAGCTTTGAAAAGTTTCTTTACATACTCATCCTCCTTTTTTTTCCATGATACAATTGTTTAAAGGTATTTTCTCTAACACGTAGCTAACGGCTTCTTCTCTGCCTTTAACAGAGAAACTGCAGCATACAATTTATCCGTCTTCACTTAAAGCTAAAGAGAACCACAATTTTCCTTTTTTACAAGAGTGAATAGAAAGCAAACTGTTTCAATTAACGATACTGTATTAAGCACGAGTTAAAAGTTTAGATTGAGAAAAATTTGATTGAAATAAATGGCTTTATGGGAGAAGGCGGGGGACAAATTATTAGAACAAGCGTGGCCCTTGCGACGCTTCTGGGAAAAAAAATTCACGTCTTTAATGTGAGAGCAAAACGATCTCCAAAAGGTTTTAGACCTCAACACATTATTGGAGTAAAGACAGTTGCAGCTTTGGCAAAAGCAGAAGTCAAAGGGTTGAATGTAGGATCAACAGACTTGGTGTTTATTCCTAAAGCAAGGCTTTCTGGAGAATTTATTTTTAATATTGGAACAGCCGGGAGTATATCATTGGTTTTACAATCACTAATGCCAGCAGCTGCTTTCACATCAGGAAAAGTGAGGTTTACTATAACTGGTGGAACTGATGTGAGATGGAGCCCAACTATAGATTACATCAAGTATGTCAAACTTCCCATTCTAAAAAAAATGGGTTACAATGCTACACTATCAGTTTTAAGACGGGGACATTACCCAAAGGGTGGAGGTAAGGTAGCCATAGAGATTCAACCTCTTAAAAAAATCGAACCTATTAACATCACTGATTTTGGAAGCGTAAAGAAGATAAAAGGAGTGAGTCATTGTGTAAAACTACCAAAGCATGTTGCTGAAAGACAAGCAAAAGCAGCTACTGCAGTTTTAAACCAAAGCGGTTTTAAAGATGTAATTGTGTCAACAGAATGGTATTCCTCTGAAAAAGACCAACATTTTGGTCCTGGGAGCGGTATTATTCTGTATGCTGAAACTACTTCAGACTCTGTAATTGGAGCTGATGCTCTTGGGGAGAAGGGAAAACCTGCAGAGAAAGTAGGCACTGAAGCTGCGAACAAGTTAGTAAAAGAGTTACAATCAAAAATGCCAATCGATCGACATATGGCTGATATGTTAGTGCCATATATGGCTATTGCAGATGGAGAATCAATCATCAAGGTTTCAGAAATTACTACGCATCTACTTACTAACGTCAAGATTGCTACTCTAGTTGCAGGGGTCAAGTTCAAGATTGAAGGGCAATTAAAGTTTTCAGGAAAGATTTCAGTTAAAGGTCTTGGCTTAATAAACGATTTTTTCTGAGATTTTCATAATTAACGTTTATAAGCCCAAGGGCTTCTTCAAAGACCTCTTGAACCCCTTTCCCTTCTTTAGCAACAATCTCGTAAACATGATTTGTAAAATTTCTTTTTACTCTCTTAAGAGAGGCTTGGTCAACCAAGTCTATTTTATTTATGACTTTTATTAACGGAATGCCTACAAACATTTTACTGATCTCTCTGAATAGACTTAATTGCCGTTCAAAAGAATAACCACAGGTCTCAGAAGGATCAGTAATGAAGATAATCGCATGAGCAAGATGTTTTAATGCAATTATGGCTTGAAGCTCGATAGGGTTTCTCTCTTTTAAAGGCCTGTCTAACAGGCCAGGGGTATCGATGATTTGACAATGATTTAACTCTGTTTTCTTATGCCCAACTACAACCCCCTTTGTTGTGAAGGGGTAACTGTTGATTTCTGGTTTAGCTGTAGAAATTTGCTTAACAAAAGTTGACTTTCCAACATTCGCATATCCAGCTACAACTACCGTTCTAATACTTGGATCAATGGAAGGAAGTTTTCTAAGCTTAGCCCCCGCTTCTTTTAGGAACTCTAAGTCTTTTCCGATCTGGAAAATTACAGATGACATTCTTCCATATGCCTTACGTCTCAAATTGGCTGCACCAATGGGCGTCATAACCCGTTTGACAGCTCGTGAATTTTTCTTAACGAAGCCATTTATCATTTTGACAGCCCATTTCAACGCAGCTAGACTTTTCTTGAGATTCCCCACACCAACAAGGACATCTGCAAGTTCATAGTAGAATGGATGAACTTCATCAAGCCTTGGGAACTTCTTTATAATAATTTTGAGCTTGACGATTATAATATTTCCAGCATTTTTTATACGAAACGCTTCTCTTATACGTGCTTTGGCTCGAGGAGATCTTTTAGAGGAAACATCTACAACAGCTTTCGAAGTTCTACGAAACGCTAAATCGATTAGCTCATCTGCCAGTAGTACCGTACCTAAGTCACTAAATGGTTGCTTAGCCAAGTCTTTTTCTCCATACGACAAATCCGTTCAATGAGTTTCTGACCTCAATGACACGATGGAAAGGTATTACGACCTCATTATTTTCATATGTGAAGTATGAAGAAGCAACTTTCGTTATTTTATCGCAAGATGTTTGTTTCCTATTCATGTAAGCACCACGATGAATAAACGTAACTTCATAATTTTCTAGTTTTTCATTCTTATTCCAGAAAATTTTATTCAGTACTTCACGAAGAGTCAAATGATTGTTCCTCAACGATACAGATTTATTTCACAATAATGGTTTAATAGTTAAAGTTATAAGTTCGATGACATTGAAGGGAAATTTTTTGAGTCGAGAGAGATTGTTTATTCCTGGGGCCTCAACTATAGGCATTGTCTGTAAGGATGGAATAATCCTTACATCAGAGAAACGTGTTTCTTATGGATATATGATACAAAGTAAAACAGGCAAAAAAGTTTTCAAAATAACAAAAAGCATAGGCGCTGCATGTGCTGGATTAGTAGCAGATATGCAGATCATGATAAGGGAGATTTCAGCCTATACGAAGATCTATGAATTGGATAAAGGAAAGCCAATATCAGTAAAAAGCGCAGCAAAGCTAATGTCAAACATGCTCTTCCAGAGAAGGTTGTTTCCGTACTTAACACAAACAATAATCGGCGGAATAGACAATCACGGGCCAAACTTATATGTCCTAGATGCATTGGGGTCACTAATACCAGACAAATATGCTGCGGTAGGCTCTGGAGCCGAAATTGCTCTCGGAGTACTCGAGGTAGCATATAAAGATGGTTTGGATGTTTCTGAAGGAAAGGAACTAGCTTTAAAAACTATTAAATCGGCTGTAGCAAGGGATGCAGCAAGTGGTGATGGAGTAGACATCCTTGTAATTACAAAAGAAAGAATGACAGAGGAAACCATGCTATTAGCGCAAACTTGAATGCCTATCAAAACAGACATTTTATAATAATATATAATTTATTTTTTGTTCAAGATTTACTTATAATTATAAAATTTTTCATGAATAGATAAAATAATCTTCAAGAATTAGTTACATTGCACCAAATAGTTTTGTCAAAAATAAGGAAAAAGGTAGTGCCTTGCAAAAATCTCAACTCTTACCCGATGGCTTATTGGGCGTTTTTAGAAAACAGAAATACCAACTTGTAGGAAGACATGCTGCTGTCAAGAAGTGTCGTTGGCTTCATAAAAGTTTAGTTGAAGATCGTTCTTGCTATAAAAATAAGTTCTTTGGAATTAAGAGTTGGGGATGTATCCAGATGACTCCCACCGTTGCCTATTGTACTTTGCGTTGTAAATTCTGTTGGAGAGTTCAACCAGACGAAATAAACATTCCCTTTGATGAAACCCTTTTGCCAAACTGGAATGAACCATCATATATAGTCAATGAATGTATTAAAGCTCAACTTCGTATATTAAGTGGGTACAAATCAAACCCTAAGATCAATAGGAAAAGATATAATGAAGCGTTAGAACCACAACATGTAGCCATAAGTTTAGCTGGAGAACCTACGCTTTATCCAGAGCTTGGAGAGCTAATTAAAGAGTTCCATCGAAGGAACTTTACAACGTTTGTCGTGACAAATGGAACAGTACCTGAAGCTCTTGAAGCTCTTGATGAAGAACCTACGCAACTTTATATTTCTGTATGTGCACCAGATGAAAAAATTTTTCGGATGACCTGTCGGCCAAAAATCTCTCAAGCATGGCAGAAAATAACTAAATCACTCGAGTTACTTTCCAGTTTTAATTGTCCAACTGTTATAAGGCACACCTTAGTCCGCAATCTCAACATGAAATATCCTAAAAAATATGCGAAAATCACCAATACATATAATCCAACGTACATTGAACCGAAGGCCTATGTGTATGTTGGTTACTCAAGAAAGAGATTGAGATTTGAAGACATGCCAATACACACAGAGATCAAAAACTTTGCTGAAGAACTGAGTGCTTTAACAGGGTACAAGATATTGGATGAAGCACGTGATAGTCGTGTTGTGTTGTTAAGCCGGTTAGAAAAACCTATTAGGTTTCTTTAACGTCAATCTCATTATTCCAATCGTGGTTATACCGTTGTCACTAAAAAAAATAATTAAGATCCTCCAAAAAGAGTTGAATAAAAAAGATAACGTTCGAGAACAAATTCTATCAAATTCAAGAACTGTTACTAGAATATCAAAACACGCTATTCTAATGACCCATCAAGGTAGAAACAAAGAAGCTGAAAAAAAACTTGGACAAGCTAAAAAAGAATTGGCAAAAATCAAGAAGATTTCTTCACCTTATCCTGATCTAGCTTCCATGGGTGCCCTAAGAGCCGCATACGAAGAATATGTAGAAGCCTGGGCTTTCTTAAAGTTTGTAAAGGGTGAAGAGTTTCTGAATCCAAAGAAGTTCGAGATACCTACAATACCTTATCTTCAAGGGCTTGCTGACTTAATAGGTGAGTTGAGGAGAAAAGCTTTAGATTCTCTGAGGATTGGTGATTTAGAGACTTCTGAAAAATGCCTTGAAACAATGGAAGAAGTGTATCTTGAACTCATGTCTCTTGAAAATGTCCATGGTTTAGCCCCAAATATAAGAAGAAAAGTTGACGTATCAAGAAAAATAATTGAGGCGACTAGAGGAGACATAACATCAGAAAGCAGGCGGAGTTTACTAGCAACTTCGCTTAAAAACCTAAAGAAGCAGCTCAATAGCAAATTATGAGAAAATTTCTAGCTGTTCTTGAAGTTTCAAACATGTTATTTACAAGAGTACGCCTCAGATCTGGGAGCTCAATTGTTTGAAGAAGATTCCAAAAAACTTTGATGTCAAAAAAGCACGTGGCATTCAATCTGCACTAGCAAAGAGAGTGATAAAAAAAGATGTTCTTCCATCATCTTTGAAGACGATTGCTGGTGTCGATGTTTCATATACTCAAAATCTTGCAGTTGCAGCTGTTGCAATACTAGATTACGACAATTTGGAAACTATCGAGGTACAGTTTAGTTTAGTCAAGATATGTTTCCCCTATGTACCTACTCTTTTATCATTTCGTGAGGCCCCAGCAATACTTAGTGTCTTAAAAAAGTTGAAGTCTGAACCAGATGTATGTCTTATTGATGGACATGGAGTAGCTCACCCCTACAGCTTTGGTTTGGCGTGTCACATTGGCGTCATCAAGAAAGTTCCAACGATAGGTGTTGCTAAGAATAAACTTTTTGGTGAAGTCAGCAAATTTGAACATAATACAGCAAAAATTAAGGATAACAGTGAAGTCATAGGTCTAGCACTTCTGAAAAGCACATGCAGAAGACCATTATACATCAGTGTGGGTAACATGGTAAGCTTGGATAAAGCCCTAGAAATCGTAAAGCATTGCATTAGTAACAATTATCGAACAGCAATACCGATTATGATTGCACATAAGTTAGCTAATAGGAAAAAACATAATTTGGTTAAGAGGATAAAAAAATGAAGCCAAGTCTTTGGAACACCTTAAACAAACTCGCTTTATTGTTAACTCAGGAAAAATCTTTGAAAACTTCAACAACAAAGTTATCTGATAAATTAGGCCTCGCTCAACAGACTGTTTCACGCCACTTAATTATGCTGGAAAGACTTGGTCTTATCGAAAGACATGTTACTGTCAAAGGCGAAGAAATAAAGATTACAAACAAAGGATTGGACGAGTTAAGAAATGTTTATTTTAAGCTAAAATCAATTTTTGAGGGAATTTCAGAAACCTTCATTTTTGAAGGAAGACTTTTTTCTGGAATTGGCGAAGCTGCTTACTATATGAGTTTAAAAACATATCGTAACCAATTCATTGAAAAACTTGGTTTTGATCCTTATCCAGGAACATTAAACCTCAAACTTCTATCTACCTCTGACGTGATTGCAAAGAAGGAATTAGAAACACATTCAGGCATTGAAATTGAAAGTTTTAAAGATAAGAAGAGAACTTATGGTTCAGCCAAATGCTTTAAAGCAAAAATAGATGACAAAATTGATGGCGCTGTTGTAATTATAGACCGCAGCCATTACAATGATTCTGTGCTTGAAGTCATAGCTCCAGTATATATTAGGGAAAAATTAAGTCTAAAAGATGGAAACATTGTACGTGTTGAAACTTTTACTAAAACAGATTAAGCGCAAAAATTGAACTTTGTTTAATAATAGATTTTTTATAAAAAAACAAGTAAATTTATGCTATTTCCACTCTTTAACTATTTTCCGTTTAATCATTGAAGAGCTATTTAAATCAGAAGCTGCAAATTCTCGGATTTTTACAACCTTAACTTTTAGATCTAACTTGGCGACCGCTTTTTTCACTGCCTTCTCAATGTAGTCTTGATCATAACCAAGAGCGATGATGTCTGGCTTAATCTTTCTCATTACCTCCTCAATATTCAGATCTTCGTAACCTAGAATAGCTTCATCAACGGGTTTTAGGGATTCAACTAACGCTCTCCGTTGATCCTCAGGTATAATGGGTTTTTTGCCTTTCAATCGCTTAACAGTACTATCTCTAGCTACTACTACAATAAGCTTAGAATTGTCACCTCCAACTTTCTTAGCTTCTTCCAGTGAGAGAATATGCCCATAATGTAAAAGATCAAATACCCCTGAAGCCAATACTATGATATTCTTATTTTTTCCCAATTTTTTCACATCAAACAGTCTATTCGTACATCTTGCGAATCTTATGTAGTTAGATTTTGTTTTCTCAATTATTTTAATGTAAATGGTGGCGGGCCCGGAGGGATTTGAACCCTCGGCCTTCGGGTTAAGAGCCTCAGCCTCAAAGAGGTAAACCTCAGAGACCGCTGCACTACCTAACTATGCTACGGGCCCTCAAGGGAAAGGAAAATGATTGTTCATTTTATAAGTTTTATTAAAATAAGTTGCTGGAAATGATCGAAAGAAATTCAACCTGAAAAACTATGCCAAAAAATATTCAAGTAGAAACCTTTTTTTCCAACATTTTCTTTAGACGATATATTTCGTTTAAAAGATCTTGTGTTTCAACTTCTTTTACAGTTTTTACTCCTTTTTATTACTGGAATTACGATCTTTTTTCTCCTTCTTTGAATTAAAACACCAACGGCTACAAATGAACACAAAATAAACACTAGAATTAATAGATTATGTAGAAAAGTTTGTGTCCAATCCCCCTTTTTCTGATTGGCGGTAAAAGTTTGTACTCTAATATTGTCAAATTATATGCGAACACATTAGGTCAATTTATTTAACATATGACCTAGCCTTCAACCGTTTCTCGCACACACATAAGTTAACTTTTAAGATTCAAAATCGCAAATAAGATTGAAAAACCGTGTCAAAGGCATACTGTCTCAAGATTTCGAAAAAGCTTGGAGAAAAAGCTATACAACTAATTAAAAGCCTAAATCTACTGAATCCCGACCTTAAAATCGCAAAAGAAGAAGACACGCTCTTAATTCCTCTCATTAGAGAACCAAGAAACACCGTAATGACAAGAATTAAGCAAAATATTGACCCTGTTGAATTATCCACCTCAAATTTTCAATTAAAAAGAAAAAAAACTCAAACATTAAGCGCAGTCTTAAAGGAGATTATCCCGCCACATCTTCTATTAAGTCTACCAAAGTCTTACGATATAACTGGCCAAGTAATTATTATTGAAGTACCCCCTGACCTCAATGAATATGAAAAACAATTAGGCGAAGGTCTCATTAAGATTTATCCAAAAATAAAGACAGTTTTGTCAAAACAAAGTGCAATTTCTGGTGAGAGCCGTCTTCGAAGATATAAAATCATAGCTGGATCTGGCGAAACAGAAACAGTTCATAAAGAAAATGGCTGCCTTTATCACATTGACCCTGTAAAAGCCTATTTTAGCCCTCGCCTATCCTTTGAACACAACAGAGTTTCAAACAATGTAAAAAATGGAGAAAATGTCATCGATATGTTTGCGGGTGTAGGTCCTTTTACCATTCAAATTGCAAAAAGACATAAGGATGTCAAAATCTATGCAATAGATCTAAATCCTGATGCTTTCCAATTCCTTGAAAAAAACATCGAAACCAACAAAGTCAAAAGTAAAGTCGTACCCATTCTTGGAGATGCCAGGGAGATTATTGAAAGAGACTTGATTGGAACTGCAGATCGAATTATCATGAATTTGCCAAAAGATTCAATCAAATTCATCGACACAGCATGCAAGGGGATCAAATCTTCAGGTGGAATTATTCACTACTATGAGTTTGCGGGTGGAAATGAATTGTTCAAAAGGGCTAAAGAAAGATTACGAAATGCAGTATTAAAGAATGGAAGAAAAATTAAAAGCACCACCACTTATAGAAAAGTCAGAGCAACAGCGCCTTATGAGTGGCAAATAGTATTAGACGCCCTTATTCATTAATTTCAGTTATTAATGTTATTAAGATTTTTTGATTGGGCCTTTGAATTTTTGTTATAAATTCAGTAGAAAAATCAATGGCTGCTTTATTAGATTTTACCATGAGAGTTCTTCCACAATGGAAATCACTCATCCTTGCAACTAGATCTGAAGGATGGGTAAAAGTTAAGCCTGGTCCTCCAAAGCCAAGGGTTGTCTCTATTAAACCATCTACCTCAATTGTCACAGATATTTTTGCATCTTTTTTTTTAGCTAATTGTTTAAAGTCGAGATTCAATTCAGATGCTCCTTTAGAAGCGTTAACAGCTATTATGCAGTCCCCTTTTTTAGTTAAATAAGACTCTGTTGTTATCTCGAAAGTGGATTTGTTTCTTGCAGTTATGTTTTTGTGGCCCCAGCCAACAATTTCTTCGAACACTTTCAATTAAAGCACTATAATTTATTATACTATGAATTATTGAATTAACGTGTTTTTGTAAAGGTTTAAATATTACCATTAAGTAACTTAAAATAAATTACCAAAAGGTAATAAGTGTCAACAATGACGTTTAAATTAGTTCTCTTAAAAGACAACAAAGTAGTCTGGGAAATGCCACTTTTCACAAAAGAGTGGATAAAAGAGGATTTAAACGAAGAACTAGAAGAATTAGAAAACGAGTTTGATAGAATATCTAAAATCTTTGATGCTTTATCTAACAAAAACAGGTTGATGATGATGAAAAGCCTCATAGAAGAGGAAACCACGCTTCACTTCTCTGATTTAATGAGAGACCTAAGAATGAACCCTAAAATTGTAAGAGAGAGTGCTTTAAAGCTCAGGAACGGTGGTCTCCTAGAACAGCCAGACAGAGGCGAGTACCAGTGCTCAAGAACAGGGCAAGTTTCTTTTTTTACACTTCCTCTAGTTTTAAAACGCTTACTCAAAACTTTAGATGAAATTGATGAAGAGATGGTTTAGTTAAAAATACTTATTATTAAAAAGTCTATAAAAGACAACGATTTAAAAATTTGTTAATTAATAGAAGAAAATGGTGACAACGTGATGGTTAAAGAAATGCAATTAAAGGTAGCTGAAGCCAAGCAACGTGACATAGGTAGAGGAAAAGCAAGATTAGATAGTGATGGGATGCAAGCTCTAGGCATAACTACAGGAGACATCATCCAGATAACTGGAAAAAGAGACACTACGGCCGTTGCGTGGCCAGCTTATCCTGAAGACCAAGGTAAGCAAATCATTCGAATAGATGGCATAATTAGAAGAAACGCTAAAGTTGCTTTAAATGACTATATAATTATTAAAGGTGTAGAGGCAAAAGGAGCTCAGACTGTTGTATTGGCACCTATTGACATGCGCCTTAATATTGACCAGGATTTCACAGGTTTTGTGAAGAATAGGTTACTCGAGCTCCCATTAGTAGAAGGCGATTCTGTTTTCGTAATGATAATGGGCAGTGCTATTCCATTCTCTGTTGTTCGAATTAGACCTCGCGGAATAGTAAAAGTTACACAGTCAACAAACTTTCAGATACTAAGTGAACCAACTCCTGAGAAGAAGGGAATTCCTATAGTCACGTACGAAGATGTTGGAGGTCTTCATGAAGAAATTCGCAGACTTAGAGAGATGGTAGAGCTTCCACTCCGTCATCCTGAGCTTTTTCAACGGCTTGGCATTGAACCTCCAAAGGGAGTACTTCTTCAGGGTCCTCCTGGATGTGGCAAAACACTTCTAGCGAAGGCTGTTGCCAATGAATCGGAAGCTAACTTTTATGTAATCAATGGTCCAGAGATTATGAGCAAATATTATGGCGAGTCAGAAAAGAGGTTACGGCAAGTCTTTCAGAAGGCTCAAGAGAATTCCCCAAGCATCTTATTTATCGATGAATTGGACGCGATAGCGCCAAAACGAGAAGAAGTAAGTGGTGAAGTAGAAAGAAGAGTTGTTGCTCAGCTTCTCTCTTTAATGGATGGGCTTGAAGCCAGAGGCGACGTAATAGTTATCGGTGCAACAAACAGAGTGAATGCTATTGATCCTGCTTTAAGAAGGCCAGGGCGATTTGACCGAGAAATTGAGATTGGTGTTCCCGATAAAAATGGACGGTATGAAATACTTCAGATTCAAACAAGGGGAATGCCATTATATGAGGATGTTGATCTAATGAAATTAAGAAACGTGACTCATGGATATACAGGTGCAGATATTGCTGCTCTTGCTCGTGAAGCAGCAATGAAAAGTCTTCGGCGTTATCTTCCTGAAATAAACCTAGAGGATGAGAAAGTCGCACCTCAAATCTTGGAAAAGATGGAAGTAAAAATGGAAGATTTCTTAGCAGCCTTCAGAGAAATAACCCCAACAGCTATGAGGGAAGTTTACATTGAAGTGCCAACCACACGGTGGAGCGATATAGGAGGATTAGAAGAGTCAAAACAATTACTCAAAGAGTCGGTGGAATGGCCAATAAATAACCCAAGCATCTTTTCCAGAATGGGAATTAAATCTCCAAAAGGCATTCTATTACATGGTCCACCGGGATGTGGAAAAACACTCCTAGCTAGAGCAGTTGCTACAGAAAGCGAAGCAAACTTCATTAGCATAAAGGGGCCAGAGGTCTTCAGTAAGTGGGTTGGAGAATCAGAAAAAGCAATAAGGGAAATCTTCAGGAAAGGACGTACCGCGGCTCCATCGGTAATCTTCATTGATGAGCTTGATTCTATTGTACCTAGAAGAGGAGTTGGTTACGCCGACTCCGGAGTGTCTCAAAGAGTCCTAAGCCAACTTCTAACAGAGCTAGATGGTTTGGTATCTCTACAGAGTGTTGTTGTTATTGGAGCGACAAATAGACCCGACATAATAGATCCTGCGCTCATGAGACCAGGCCGATTTGACAGAATGATCTATGTCCCAGCTCCAGAAGACAAGAGCCGCCTTCAAATATTTAAAATATATACAAAAGATATGCCCCTAACCAATGATGTTGATATAGAAGAACTCACCAAAAGAACTAAAGGATATTCAGGCGCAGACATAGAAGCAATATGCAGAGAAGCTGGAATGAATGCCTTAAGACGGAACATTGAGGAGAAAAAGGTTAAACTTGAAGACTTCAATAAAGCAATAGAAAATTCTGCTCCAAGCATCACTCCTCAAATGGAAAAGTGGTATCAGAACGTAGCTAAACAATTTAAGAGACAAACGGTTAAACCTGCAATGCCCGTAGCATAAGAAACCAAGAGATGAAAAATATTTTGCAACAAAACTGGGAAATCATTCCACTGCACACTTATATTGTTGAACTGCTTGAAAAGAACAAAGGCACATACACTGACGACGAACTTTTCAAAGTTTTAAAAGAAAAAAACAACGACCTTAGCATGAGAACCTTCAACAAAACACTGATGAATCTAGAAGTAAGTGGCTTAGTACGAGTTACCTACTTAACGAAAAAAAAACGCAACATCGAACTGATAGCAAATACGTGAAGGCGCATGCCTTGGGAGCGCAATTAAGCGATCTTGCACAACATAAGAAAATAGAATTAACCAACATCTCAGGAAAAGCTATAGCTATAGATGCATATAACACTCTATACCAATTTTTATCAAGAATAAGAGGAGTGAATGGCACTCCTCTTAAAGACAGAAGTGGAAGAATTACAAGCCATCTAAGCGGACTCCTGTATCGTACATCTAATTTTGTTGAAGCAGGTATCAAGCCAGCATTCATCTTTGACGGAATTCCCCCAATCCTTAAAGAGATGGAAATTAAACGAAGAAAACATGCCAAAAAAGTTGCTTTAGAAAAATACAAAAAGGCATTGAAAGAAGGAAAAAAAGAAGACGCTCAGAAATATGCACAAGCAATGTCTCAACTGGAAAAATATATGGTTGAAGGAGCAAAACACCTCCTCACCTTGATGAGCATACCGTGGATTCAAGCACCATCAGAAGGAGAAGCTCAAGCTGCCCACATGACGATTAAAAACGATGTATGGGCAACCGCAAGCCAAGACTATGATGCCCTACTCTTTGGCGCCCCAAAACTTATTCGAAATCTGAGCATAACTGGAAGACGAAAACTACCCAGAAAGAAAGTGTATGTTGAAGTAAGACCTGAATTGATAGAGCTTGATCAAGTTCTAACCAAGTTAGACATAACACGGCAACAACTCATAGCAATCGCCATATTAATTGGAACCGACTTCAATCCAGATGGAATAAAAGGCATCGGACCAAAAAAAGCACTACAACTAGTAAAAAAACATGGCAACCTCCAAAATATTATTGCAAATCTTGAACAAGTGAAATTTCAAACCGATCCAAAGATGATAGAACAAATCTTTTTGAAACCTAAGGTAACAAATGATTATAAATTAAATTGGAAAAAACCTGACATCGATGGTGTTTTGGACTTTTTATGTAATGAACATGATTTTTCAAGAAACAGAGTTCAAAAAACACTTGAAAAGATGACTATAGGATACACAGAAGTAGAGAAAAAAACTACACTTGAAAAATGGTTTACTTGACTCATTAAATTCACAGTCTATTTAAAACCATGTTCTCCATGCAAAGGCACAAATGCAACAGAACCCAAGTTATATTCAAAAATCTTTCCATCTAAGTTCTTTTCAAATTTTAATAAACTTTGGAAAAGATGTAAACCCCCTACTGGAATCAATAGTATACCTCCTTGCTCAAGTTGATCAAGTAAAGGAGGAGGTGCACTTGGCGCTGCTGCTGTCACGTAAATCCTATCAAATGGAGCTTCAGATGAAAGACCCAAACCTCCATCACCATGTAAAACAGTGATTCTACCTCCATATTCAGCCTTCTCAATGTTTTTTCGAGCAAGTTCTACAAGTTCCGGAATTATGTCAATACTGTAAACGTGTCCCCACCGACTCTTTTTAACATTCAACGGAGCAACGATCTCCGCAACTGTACAAGCATGATATCCACAACCAGCTCCAATCTCTAACACTTTCTGCCCAACCTTAAATTTACACTGCTCATTCATTATGCTCACCATATGGATTGCAGATATCGTTTGGTTATAACCAATTGGTAAAGGCCGGTCAACATATGAATAGTCCTTGATGTCTTCTGGTATGAATTGTTCTCTAGGAACTTGTCTCATCGCTCTGATAACATCTGAAGATTGTAGAATACCTTCATTGATCAATCGAGAAATAACTCTTTTTTTCTGTTCCTTTACACCAGTCTTGAACGACAATTTTAATCATTAAGTTATGATTTTGAACCTTTTAAAGTAAAAAAAACCTGACTTCAAATCCAAAATAAATTAAATTTATTTAAAGAACAATGGACATAAACTCGCAAGATCAGATAATCCTTTCAGATCATATTCTTCTTACCATAAGGACGTCTATTTCACTCACTCCCTTCACTTTTTTAATAGCCTCTTCAATTTGATCCATCATACCACCCTCTTCGGGCATAATAACAAAGGCAACAACAGCGACGACGCCAAAAGCTATTGGCTCCTCCTCAAACTTATGAATAGAGACTTTATCTGGAAGGGAATCTTGAATGGTTTTCTTTAATTTGTTCAAATCAACTTTAACGCTTTTGGGAAAAATTTTGAAAACACCAACAACTTGCTTCATAATAATCACTCTCATGGTCCCGTGAAACCGCATTTAGGACATTTATAAGTTCTTCCGAAAAGACGGCATCTTTCGCAACGCCACATCAAAATTTCGCCGCAAGAAGGACAGGAGAACTTTACTGCTTTCTCGTCTACAACTATGTTATGTCCACATGAGATGCATATGGGCATCTTAACAGTTGTCTTCTTGCTCATATCATGTCTCATCCAAACGTTTTGACAAATAAACAATATATTGCCTATTTATGCCTTCCCATGTATAAAATGTCTATAACAGCGATTTTATTATTTGCCACATAATTCTCAGTGAAGAAGGGTGTAATAATAATCGGAATAAAACTTTACTTTGAAAGTCAATGTGCCCATGTTCTTCGATTTCCTCATGCAAATTGTAATCAATTATTGTTTTGAAAATTTCATCCACTGCTTTATCTGTAAGTTTGTCCATTACCTTACGGGCTAAGAGCATTATTTCGAGCTCTCTTCCCATACTATTTTTCCATCGTCTCTCATAGACTTGTAAAAAACGAGCTGAACTATCATCATTGTTGACAGCTTCAGCTGCGGTTTCACCACAAAACTGTGCACATATACCACCAAAGATTACTCCTCCACCAGTTGTTGGTTTAATTTGTCCAGCCGCATCTCCGACAACAAGAAATCCATTACCATACGTTTTTTTGGACGGTGCTCCTACGTAAACAAGCCCTCCTCGTTTTGCGGTAATATTGAACTTACCAAACTGGTTCTGAGCAAAATGGTAAAGTCTTTGATGAACATTGATTCCTCTTCCAGCTAAACCAATTCTAGCAGAAGATTCTCCTGTTGGAATTATCCAAGCAAAGAATCCTGGAGCAGTTTTTTCTCCAAGAAAGATTTCAACGCTGTTTGCATTTGCTTTTACTCTGCTTACTTCAAACTGCATCGCAGATAGGAAACTTTCTCTTTTTGGTGCATTGAATTTATACATGTGAAGTAATTTACAACTACTTCCTTCTGCATCGATCACTACTTTTGCAAGGATTTTCTCGCCGTCCTTTCCAGTAACACCTATAACATGTTTATCTTTGAAGATGAGAGATCTTGCTTGGAAACCAAGCTTTAAATTTACACCTGCCTTTGAAGCTTGTTCAGTAAGATAATTATCAAAGGCTTTTCTATCAACTACATAAGCCTGTTTACCTTTGCCTCTTACCTTAAAAGCTAAACCACTGGGAGAATGGAAAGTCGCGTCAGAGACCTCGTTCTGGATAAATACTTTATCAGGACGTACACCTATCTGCTTTAACCCTTCAATACTTAAAAGACCCGCACAGTGAGTGGGAAATCCAATTACATCGTGTTCTTCGATAACAATAACACTTACTCCTTTGGACACTGCAGTTCTACCTGATATTAGTCCTGCAGGTCCACCTCCAATGATTAATATGTCACTAGTTTTTTTTGGAATTGGCAAGCCTTAACAACCTTTATAGTATAATATCCAACTTGAATTGTGAGACTTTTGTCATCTTTTAAGTATAAACAGGTTATAGTGATTCGTAACGATCTTAAAATGAGTTCGGGTAAGATCGCTGTTCAAGCTGCTCACGCTGCTGTTACTGGGTCTGAATTGGCTAAAAAAAACCATTCAAACTGGTGGAAAGAATGGTTTGACGAAGGGCAACGAAAAATTGTGGTTAAAGTAGATTCAGAAAATAAGCTTTTAAAAGTAGAAGAAGCAGCAAAAACAGCTTGCCTCCCAGCAGCTTTAATTCAAGACAAAGGCTTAACCGAGGTTCCCCCTAGAACAATAACTTCTTTGGTTATAGGTCCAGCACCTAGTCAGTTCATAGATAAGATCACACGGAAATTCTCACTTTTATGAGGCTCACGACATGCTGGTTCCAGAATACGACAGACACATCGGAATTGAAGTCTATGGCACCAATATCAAGGGAATAAGTGGGAGAATAAAACAGATTGCAGAAGACTTCATCGTTGAGGAGATATTAAAAGACGGATCAATTGCTAGTGTCACTCCAAAGAAAAGAAAAGAAAAAATCGTTGGCGAAGGAGAAAATTTAGTATGCTATCTTGTAAAGAAGAACTGGAACACTTTTGTTGCCATAAAAGAAGTAGCCACTAAATTAAAAGTGGGTGCAAAAAGAATTCGATATGTGGGAATAAAGGACTCTAAAGCTTTAACATCACAACACATAAGTATATGGAATATTGCTCCCAAGGAAATAAGGCGAGTTCAAATAAAAGACATAGTGCTATGGCCTTTTAGATTTTCTTCCAAGCCAATAAGGCATGATAATCTATTTGGAAACCAATTTCAAATAAAAATTAGACAAATAGATGATGAACCTAACGTTGTAATAGATAAAGTTAATTTGATTCTAGGGAAAATCAATACTCTTGGCGGATTTCCAAATTTTTTTGGGCACCAAAGATTCAGCACAATAAATCACGTGATAGGAAAAAAAATTGTTCAAAGACGTTACGATGAAGCTGTTTTAACTTTCTTATCGGAACCACGGTTAGTAGAAACAGAGGAGGCTAAAGAAGCACGCGCTAAATTGAAAGAAACTTTAGATTATAAACAAGCTTTGAAGATCTTTCCAAAATATCTGAAATTTGAAATTGCCATGCTTAACTACCTCGTTAAACATCCTAAGGACACTGTGAATGTATTTCGTGTTATACCAAAAAAACTTGGACGACTCTTCATCCAAGCTTACCAATCATATCTGTTTAATCGGTTACTAAGTCATAAACTCAGCAATAGTAAGACTCTAAAAGAAGCGAGAATTGGAGATTCTGTTGTTTATTTGAATTCTCAAGGGTTACCATCAAACGATGTAAAACATGTTACCCAAACAAATAAGGCAAAAATTGAAGAAGAACTCCTGACTTGTAAAGCTTGTTTAGCTTTACCAATATTTGGTTACAAGAGCAGAATTTCTGATGGTATAATTGAAGACATAGGATGCATAAGTCTAACTGAAGAAAATATTGATTTTAAAAATTTTTACATTCCAGATCTGAAGGAGTTTAGTTCACGAGGAACAATTAGACCTGTAGTTACCTCAATGAAAAATTTTGAACTTTCCGAAATAATTGAGGATGATCTAAATCCAGATAAGAACGCTGTAAAGCTCAGTTTCTCTTTAAGAAGAGGAGAATACGCAACAATAGTACTCAGAGAGCTTATGAAGCCCAATGAACCTATACCTGCCGGTTTCTAATTTTTAGATTTAAACAAGAAATTATAGTAAACTAGAAAATTGTTTCATGTCTAGCTTATGCGTTGACTTTACATTAAAGCTTCTTTCAAAGCGTTACCGCAATCACAGCTTCTGTCTTCGGGTATTTTTAGAATTGTGTTGATTATTAATCTCTTGAAATTTTCAATGTTTTTTTTCATAGTTTTTACAACTTCTTCTGCTGACACTGGCTTTTCAGCCCAAACATCATAGTCAGTTACCATAGCCACAGTGACGTAGCAGATCTCTACTTCTCTGGCTAAAACACATTCAGGGTAAAGTGTCATACCTATGATGTCTGCTCCCCAAGAACGGAAGAGTCTTGATTCCGCTCTAGTAGAAAATCTTGGTCCTTGGATACATACATATGTTCCTTTGTCGTGATGGTGTAATCCTAATGTCTTTGCAGACTCTGTGAAAATCGTCCTTAATTCAGGGCAGAAGGGGTCAGCGGAGGAGATATGGCAGATTTGTCCTCCTTCATAGAATGTGTCTTTCCTGTCTTTGGTTCTATCTATAAACTGGTCAATGATGACAAAGTCAGATGGTTTATACTCTTCCTTTAAACTTCCTACAGCCGATGCCGATATTAACCGGTGAACACCTAACTCTTTCATTGCCCAGATGTTTGCACGAAAGTTAATTTTATGTGGTGGAATGTGATGTTTCCTTCCGTGACGTGGAATGAAAGCTATTTTTTTCCCCTTGTAAAACCCAATCATAGGACTATCCGAGGGAGGCCCATATGGGGTAAAGACCTTGACTTCTTTAACATCTTCAATAATAGCTGGGTCATATACCCCTGTCCCACCGATTATTCCCAATTCAACGTCTCTTACTGAAAACTTCATTAACTCCACATTTCATTTAGACAGTTTAAAACGCATAAACCTTTTTCTATTCATCCGGCTCTTCAGCATTTAGAAAACACGCATTATAGATTTATGGGGTAAGTCGAAATCTGTCCCTTGGAAAAAGTGTAACTTCTCGAATATTATCTTTTCCAGTAACAATCATCATAAATCTTTCCAAACCTAGGGCCCACCCTGCGTGCGGAGGCATTCCGTAGTCAAAGGTTTTTAGATGATATTCAAAGGATGATGGATCCAAACCTTGTTCTTTAAGTCGCTTTATTAACCGGTCTTTATTAGCTACACGCGTCCCGCCAGAAACAAGCTCAATCCAACCATACATGAGATCAAAAGCCTCACAAAGCCTTGGTTCATCTTCTCTTGGTTTTATATAGAATGGTTTAGATTCGGTAGGCCAATCCTTTATGAAATAAAATGTAGAATGTAATTTTGCCAAAGTCTTAAGCGAAGGAGTTGAAATATCCTCCCCCCAAGCGATACCGTCGTCTTCTTTTCGTAACTCTTCAATAATTTGATCGTACGTTAAAATCTCAAATGCCTTTTGAGGGATAATTATTTTTCGTTTCAAAACACCAAGCTGACTCTCACACTCAGTTTTCACTCTCTTTAATACATAACGGATCATTTCTTCCAGAGTATTCATTACATCGTCGACTGTGACAAACGCTTCTTCTATGTCTATAGATATTGATTCACTGAGATGTCTTCTTGTACGTGATTCCTCAGCTCTAAAGATTGGACCGATCTCAAAGACCTTTTCAAAATCACTTACTAGCTGTTCCTTGAACAGCTGAGGACTCTGGGCTAGAAACGCCTCTCTGTTAAAGTAGGCAATAGGAAAAAGAGACGCCCCACCTTCTGTGGCTGAAGCAATTATTTTCGGTGTAATTACTTCAAGAAAACCCTGTTCAGATAGAAAAGTTCTAATGGCACTTAAGACAATGTGCCGAATTTTGAAAATTGCTCTAGAAGTAGGTCTCCTCAAATCTAGAATTCGTGCATTTAAACGTACATCTATATCAGCTGGAACCCTTCCAGTTGGGTCTAATGGAAGAGGATGATGAGCTGGAGCTAAAACCTTGATCTCCTTTGGCACAATCTCTGCTCCCCTTGGAGCCTTCGCCATCTTTTTCACAATACCTTTTACTCCTATAACAGATTGCTTTTTTATCCCCGACATTTTCTTTATTATTTTTTGGTTGACTTCTTTACTAGGTGCTGTAATCTGGATTATTCCCTCTTTATCTCTTAAAACTAGAAATTTTAGTCCGCCAAGATCCCTTATCTCTTCCACCCAACCAAATACTGTTATTTTTTCACCGTCTAGTTTAGGAGATATCTCAGACGAGTAATGTGTTCTACGCCATTTTTCTAGAGGGTCATAATCCACTTTTGTTCACCTTCTTTTCATTTCAAATTCTACTCTAATAGTTCTCCTTTGAACTTTTTTCACAAGTTCTTTCAAAGTATTCATACTAACTGGTAGTCTTTTGGGTTGACCTGAAATAATCACTCTCGTCTCTGTTGTTCCATCTGGCAACCATATAGTGTTAAGCGATGTGATAGTCACAGGTGCTAAAAGATCTTCGAGAAATTTTCGAATACCCACTCCTTTTTCTATTATCCTGATGGTTTTTCCTGTTTTCTGACCTAGTTCCCTGAGGATTTTTCCACCATACCCTAAAAGATGGGGTAAATCTCCGGCTCCCACAAGAATTGCTAATACACCATTAGAGTCATACGCTTTATGGAAAGAAACTGTTTGAAGAGACGGATACTTATCTTGAAGGGTTATGAGTAGTCCGGCTACTTCTATATCAGTGTCAGTGATTTCGCTTGACATAGCTTTTTCTTGACATTTTGGGCATAGCACGCCACTCTTTAAGCAAAAATCGCATAGGGGAGTCTTCAACCATAATTCCTCTTAAAAAAATGAGGGGGGGAATAAAGTTTTGGTGATATTTTACTTTGATAATATGACTTCGATTGTGCTTACGTTGGAAATCCCGCCGTCTTCCACACGTTCTATCTGATCAGTTCCGATCTTGATGTCTTTCACCTTAACATCCGATAGAAAACGGCGTCTCGTTATCTCTGCAACGTCAATAGCAGTTGATATTGCTCGACCGCGAGCTTTAAGCACAACCTCTTCAGAGTTAAGTGTACTGAAACCGGTGATTACTGCAAGAACATAGTTCATTGTTGGTTTTCGACCTATAAATACAACATTTGATTTCTCTGACATTTTTGTTATCTCCATTGTCTTTTTGTTGTTTTAGACTCCTAATTATGTTTGAAAATAAATGCATTACGGTTTTCATTTTTGTGTAGCATTATGTAACGTATCTGTATTACTCGAGGAAAATTAAGGTTTAAAATTAAACCTTTATAAGCTATTTAGTGTACATTTGAAGGAAAAATGTTTTCAAACGGAAAATAATTTTCAACAAACATCAGTGAGTTGTATTTTATAACGGGTGAATAATAAAATGACAAGAGAGATTCTTTCTGGCAGACCTTTACGTCTATTACAAATGCTTTATGATAGAAGTAAATCTATGACCGTTTTTACTGTTCGGATTAAACAGAGCGAGTTAGCAAATGAGTTAGGGATTACAAGACAGGCGTTAAATGTTCACCTAAGAAAGCTTCGAGAGAAAAGCTACATTAGAACTGGAAGAGGTTTCTTAGATATAACAGAAAGAGGTTTGAAAAGTTTAGGCTATTCTTCTAATCCTGCTTTTCTGTGCCTAAATATCTCACCAAACAACAGAGTGGAAGCATACAAAAGGATCTGTACTCTGCCTATACAGAGTGCTTTTAGAATAGCGGGAGATAGAGATGTTATAGTAATGGTTGAACGTGGACGACTTGATGAAATACTTAGTCAAATATCTCAAATAGATGGCGTAAAGGAAACCAGATCATATATAGCTTTAGAGTCTTTAAAATAGTATGAAACTTTTTATCTTTAACTTCAATTAATGCTTGAAAAGGAATGAACTATGCCAATCACAGATCTTTATAAAAAAAGGATTGCACAGAAACATAAATTATATTTTAAAATATGTCGATCTTGCGGTGCTAGGAATGCGCCTAACGCGATAAAATGTCGCAAGTGCAGAGGAAAGAATCTACGAT
>JAUVYS010000039.1 GCA_030602965.1 Candidatus Bathyarchaeota archaeon
ATCGTACCCTGATTTCTTCAGGGATTTACAATCTTTGGAGGCGAATATAATTGTCAGGTAATTCGTTTGGAAAAAAGTTCAAAATAACATGTTTTGGAGAAAGCCATGGTAGATGCATAGGAGTGGTCATCGATGGTTGCCCTCCAGGCTTACCACTCTCTTTAAAGGAAGTTCAGAGAGAACTTGATAAAAGACGGCCAGGCCAGGACAAAATCTCCACTCCACGTAAAGAAGAGGACGAAGTGAAATTTTTATCTGGTGTTTTCAAGGAACACACCACAGGCGCTCCACTGTGTATGTTAATATGGAATAAAAAGGTTGACTCCGAGGTATACGAGGAATATCGCATTAAACCTAGACCTGGTCACGCCGATTATCCAGCCTTGGTTAAATACAAAAAATTTAATGACTATCGTGGAGGAGGACGTTTTTCGGGTAGAATTACAGCAGCTTGTGTGATGGCAGGTGCGATTGCTAAGAAGCTCCTTAGAACTTTAAACTTGGAAATCCTAGCGCACACAGTTGAAATTGGAGGAGTCAAGTCTGAAAAGAATCCGACTTTAGAAGAGATAAGAAAAATAACTTATACAAACGCTGTGAGATGCGCAGATGAGAAAATCGCGGTGTTAATGAAACAAGAAATTATGAAAGCAAAGAACGAAGGAGATAGTGTTGGTGGTATAATAGAATGCGTCGTTCTTAACGTGCCAGTTGGGATTGGAGAACCAGTGTTTGATAACTTAGACGCGGATATTGCAAAGATGTTATTTAGTATACCCGCAGTAAAGGGCGTAGAGTTTGGAGCAGGCTTTAATTCATCACGCATCCGTGGATCTGAAAATAACGACCCCTACATCATAAAAGATGGAAAAGTGGCAACTGCGTCAAATAATGCAGGTGGGGTTCTAGGCGGCTTATCTAACGGCATGCCAATCATCTTCCGAATTGCTTTTAAACCAACACCATCAATTTCGAAGAAACAACATACAATAGACATCGAAAAAATGACGGAAACAACAATTGAAGTGAAAGGCAAGCATGACCCATGTGTAGTACCAAGGGCTGTGCCAATAGTAGAAGCAGCTGCAGCTATTGTCCTAGTGGATCATGCACTGCGGTTTTCATTGATAAATACCGGAGAGAAAATAGAATGAGTAACAATTTAGAAATATCAAGAAAAAAGATACGAGAATTAGACAAAAAAATCTTGAGTTTAATAAAAGAAAGGTTAGATGTAGCTAAAAGAATAGGTGACACTAAAAAGAAGAATGGTCTTTCACCAATTAACTTGAAGGTTGAGAAGAAGGTAGTAGATAATAGTCTTCAAATGGGTAAAACAATTGGTCTCAACGAAGAATTCTCCAAAAAAATAATCAACATGCTAATCTCTGAGTCCTTAAAAGTTCAGGGGATAATTTCTGAAGGTAGGTCCAAGTATCTATACGGAGTTTTTGAAAAAGCTAGAGAAATGATGTCCAAAGGAGACAAACTCATTCGACTTGAGATTGGCGAACCTAACTTTCAAAGTCCAACCCCTGTCAAAGAAGCAGCTAAGAAAGCATTGACCACGAATGAAAAAATTGGTTATGTTTCTTCTGTGGGAATAAAAGAGTTACGAGAAGCTGTTGCTAATAAAGTAAATCAAACATACAAACTTGAAATTACACCAAACCATGTCTTGATAACTCCTGGAGGAAAATTCGGTGTATTCGCGAGTATCCTAACTACTGTTTCAGAGGTTAATAGATTATTACTCATTGAGCCCTATTGGCCAGTATATGAGGAGTGTGCAATTCTTGCAAGAACAAGGATTGATCGTATTCATACCGTGTTAGATAATGGCTGGAAGATTGATGTTGAAAAGATCAAGGAAGCCTTTGATACAGGTACAAAACTTCTCATTCTATGCAATCCATCGAACCCAACTGGAAACATTATTCCAGAGGATGAGTTAAAGAGCATTGTGGAATTAGCCAATGATAATAATGTGACAATTCTAACTGACGAGGTTTACGATGCTTATACTTTCAAACCATTTAGAAGCATCTTAGAAACGAGTTGCGAAAATTACATATACATTCAAAGCTTTTCCAAAAGATACGGCATGACAGGTTGGAGAGTTGGATACGCCATATCTAGCCCTGAAACAATCAAGAAAATGCAAAAAATAATGCAAATCTCAGCAACCTGTGTACCAGAATTCATTCAAAAAGCAGCAATAGAAGCCTTAGAAATAGACGATGCGACTTTAGCGATGTTTTCTGAAACAATTAAGAAAAGAGTAGAGATTGCATCAAAAGAATTAGATGATTCACCTTTATCGTACAAGAAGCCAGATGGAGGAATGTACATCTTCCCCCGTGTTAATATTGAAAAATTTAATTCGCAGGATTTCGCCTTGAAGCTGTTATCTGACCAGAAAGTGGCAGTTTCTCCTGGCCAGGCATTTGGAGATTATCCGAGACATTTCAGAATTTCTCTCGGTGGAAGCGAAGAGGACATAAAGGAAGGCATACATAGAATTGTAAAGATGATTGAAAAATGGCAGGACATGTAGCTATCATTGGCGGAACAGGGAAGATGGGACAATGGTTTGCTACATACTTTAAGGAAAAGGGCTATCAAGTTGTGATTGCTGGACGTTTTCCAGGAAAAACAGCAAAGACAGCGCAAATTCTCGGGGTTGGGTCTGCAGATTCATATAGTGAAGCTGTCAAGAACGCTGACATAGTCATAGTATCAACGCCAATTGAAGCAACAGCAAAAATCATAACAGAAATTTCAAGGTACATGTCTAAAGGCAGTATACTCTTCGATATTGCCTCGGTCAAGAAAGGAATTATAACCGCCTTAGAGAAAGCCAAAGAATCGGGGATACGAACTATCAGTGTACACCCACTCTTTGGACCAGGCGCTAAAAAAATAAGAAATAGAAGGTTTATCTTAATTCCAGTTGGAAAAGATACTGAATTAATGCAAACAATTACAAAATTGTTTGAGGATGACGGTGCTACAATTAGTATTATCGAGGACGCAAAAACCCACGATAAAATAATAGCGTACACTTTAGCATTGCCTCACTTCTTAAACATGTTGCTTGGGAACTTGTTATCAAAAGCTGACTTTGAATCATACAAGTTTAGCGGAACAACCTTAGCTTTGCAGCTAATGCTAACAGAGAGTGTGTTTAATGAAGACCCAAGACTTTACTCAATGATTCAGATGTCAAACGATCAATTTCATAAACTGCTAGTAATCCTTTTAGAATCAACTCAGAAATTGGCTAGAATCATTCTGAACAATGATACGGAGGGTTTTTACAGGTTATTTAAAGATACAAAAGTTTACCTTTCTAGGAATCCAAGTTTTGAAGATTCATATGACAGATTGTATAAAGCTCTTGAAGCGATCGAAGAAAAAACGAAAGAGTGAGAAAGTATTCAGATTTAATAACTACATCTTTAATATTACGTCAAGGGCTTGAGTTAGATCCGAAACCTCAAAATCAGGATTCATCTTTGGATCTTCAGGTGGATTCATTCTTTGTCTATTCACCCATAAAGTCTTTATGCCAACGGCTTTAGCAGGGTAAATGTCTATGAGAATATTGTCTCCTATGCTCAATGTCTCTTCGGGAGTTGATCCCACTATTTTGAGGGCTCCTTGATAATATGCGAGCTCTAGTTTATCATGGCCAACTACTTCAGACCCTAGAGTGAACTTGAAATAATCTTTTCCCAAAATCCGTTTAATCCCTGCAGCTTTCTCTTTTGACTTTTTTCCTGACGATAGACTTAACATATATCCTGCATTTGTTAGACTTTCCAAAAAATTGTGTGTATCAGTGAAAAGAATTGGGCTGTCAAGCATTGCTTGGGAGGCTTCTTTAAATCGTGAACTTAATAAGTTTATTTTGTGTTGATCATAGGGTTCATCTAATAGTTTACAAAGAAGTTTTCCTTGGAAATTCCAGTCATCATGCCTCTCTGGATACTTTTGGTGAATTACCTTCATGTGAACTTCATACATGAATTTACGATAGACTTCTCTTCCGCTAATGTTGAAGATTCCATCCATTTTGGAAGCGAAGATAGATTCTGTATCGTGAAGAGTTTCATCATAATCTACGAGTACACTTTTAATCATCAGTCTTACCTTTCAGAGCCATTCAATCAAGGTTTAAAGTGTTGGTGAACAACTTCATTAGAAGAATCATCTTAAAAACGTTTAGAATAACTTGAACTCTTCTAATGGTGGAATGTCACCTTTTATTACAGTTCCATTTGAACCTTCAAGTATTAACTGATAGCTTCTTTCTTTGTATGTATACGTGATGAACCAGATTGGAGAATGAAGATAAACAGCATCATCAACAGTTATATCTGTTTTTATCTCGATGATTCTATCAACGTCCTGCTTCGCAAGAAAATCATGGTGAGATTTTACCTGCTGTTTCGCTATTTCTATGGCCTCAGTTTCAACAATTTCACTATTTAGAACCTTTGCTCCAGATCGGACTTTTGTAATGTTAAATGGAATTTTTCCTTTCAAGGGAATATCGTATTCTCTTGTTGGAAATTCTGAGGCTTTTCTTCCGAGAACCAGCCAGTTGTAGCTTTTTGATATCGCTCCTTCTTTGACAATTCCAGGTCCCACTCTCTCAAATAATCCTTTGTAATGGCTTTTTGCTTCAAGTGGAATTACCCAGAAAGGTAAATATGTAAGGTTTACCTCGGTCATTTTTGATGATTTTTCCAGATCTTTAGGTTTCAAAAACCCTGACTCCATCCACTCTTTGACACGATTTTTAATATCTTCTTCATCAAAGTTGTTCACAAGCATTGAGTGTTCAAAGGTGAATGCTACTCCAGTTTTTATGACGTTGCTTGAACCACAATATTTACAGGTAACGATAATCTCTCCAGGTTCATATTCTAGGGGAGCGTTACAATGTGAACAAGAAAGCCGTTCAACAATCCCTGTCATCCAAAATCCCTATAGCAGAAATATTTTAATTAACTTATTATATAAACGTGGACTAACACATTTCTGTAAATCTATAATTTAGAAAAAATATAGATGTAGGAAAATGAGCGATCGTCCAATTAGAAGGCCGCCTGTCAGAATTTGTCGAGTCAAGCACACGAGCAATGTTCAAAGACGAAGAGTGAAGTCTGCTGCTGAAAAAGAGAGAGATCAACTTTCTTCCAGATTACGATCAATTGAAATGGAACTCTTCAGTACCTTAAGTTCTCTAAGCCATGTTAAAAGCGACATTAATTACATTGAGGGAGCAATGGCTACTGTACCTTCAAGGCTTCAAAAGGTTCGTAACCAAGGCTATGAAATTATGAGTTATTTAGATGAGAACCAAGAGATTTTAACAAGAAAATGGGATGAGAATGGTCAACAGATTAAAGACGATTATCTTTATAATATTCAACCTTTACGTGAAGAAGCTAGAAGACTCCAAAGTGAGATTAGGGGTTTAAAATCGAGAATAGAACGCGGCGATTCAAGTTGGGTTCGAAGATCGTTAAGTACTCTTGTCTCAGATGTATCGTCATTAAGAGGCCAGACATCTAACGAGGCAAATAGAACAGCAAGTTCGCTTAAAGAGTTTAAAAGTGGAATTTCAGCGTTAGATAGGGATCTAAAAGGAGCTGAGAAAACGATACAACTGGTTTCTCAAGCCTCTTTTCCATGGAAAGAAGGGGAAAGCCCAATTTTGGCTTTGAATGCAAAGATAATGACAGGAGAGAAATCTGAAGGAGGCTTTTTCTTAACGAATCAGAGAATATTGTTCGAAGGTGTAAAAGAGGAGGTAACTGAGAGAAAATTTTTCATAGCAACAAAGAAGAAAACTGTGAGAACCTTACTATTGGATCAGCCCATTGGCATTGTAAAAGAAATTTCCGGAGGAACAGTGAGTTTTTGGGCTGGGGCTGGAATTTATGTGAGGTTTAAACCAGACAGTGGACTAGAAGAAATACCCTTTGATGTAAAAAGTGAAGAAGTTGACTTGATAAAAAAGCATTATAACTTCATTGTTACGGGAGAAGCAGATCTCGAAATAGCTAAAGTTCGAGGGAAAGAAAAAAAAGAAGCCCCTTCCAAACCTAAAGTCTTAAGATGTCCAACTTGTGATGCTCCTTACACACGTGAAATTTACAGAGGACAAACATCTGTTCAATGTGATTATTGTGGAAGTGTAATTCCACTCGGGTGATGAAAAGAATAATAGAATCAAAAAGTTAAAGTAGCGAAGAACGCCAAATAAGTTATTAAGATTGATTCAAAGAAAAAATAAGTAAAAAATTGGGATATAAAAATGGCTGAACGTGAAACTGTTGAAAAAATTAAAGGCAGACGAGGCATAATTCACAAGATACAGGATTTCTTTACATTAGGGTATGGAACCAAAGAAGACTTAAGAGAACTGAATAAAAAACTTCGCGATCTTTACTACGAAGAACTTCGTGATCTACGCTACCAGTGGACTGATGCATACTTAGTTGCACTAGAAGCAGAAGTGACAGCTTCAAGTAGTGACTTTAAAAAAGTAACGCAGGTTTTTGACCGTGTACTGGAGAAGGTAAGACGTGCTGATTATGGTTATGCTGGTCTTTTAGATAGAAAAGGACATATACGAGACGATGAACTTGCACGAGTTTTCAATCATGACAAAGGAGTCAGCGATGAAATTGCAAACTTAAAAGCCGCCGTAAATAGAACAGTTAATGAAGCTGAAGCTGAGAATTGGACTGAAGTGGAAACCGTAGTTAAAGAAACTAAGAAATTATTATTGGACTTTGAAGATAAATGGGATGATAGAGAGAAATTATTTAGACCATTAGAAGTATAGGAGGAAAAAAGAGAATGCCAGTTGTTGATAAAGTATCTTGGGATTTTAAGAGTGCGGATGAAATAGCCTACAGATTTCCAGATCTATCGTTAAAATACGGCAGTCAAGTTGTTGTCCGCGAAAACCAATGGGGGGTTTTCTTCCGAGACGGAAAAGCATACGATGTGTTTGGTCCCGGCAGACACACCATAACTAGCAACAATGTTCCCTTATTAACAGGAGCATTAAAGGCCTTAGGACTAATTGGTGACATCTTTGAATGTGAAGTCGTATTTGTGAGCAACAGTCAAATTGAAGGAAAATTTGGGGGTCAAGCATATTCTGCTCCTAGCGGAAATATACAGTATCAAGCAGAAATCGGTTACCATGGAACCATGATTTACAAAGTTGAAGATCCAAAACTCTTTGTGATAGAATTTTTTGGTAATAGAGGAGCAAGCACTTCAAGCGATGTTATAAGATACATCAGAGGCTTCATAAACGAAAAGGTCATAGATGATTTTGGTCATTATGACATTTTCAACTTAGTTAAGAACGTTGATGAAACCACAGACAAAGTCGCTCTTAAACTAAGAGATGAAGCAGGACGAATAGGCCTTAGAATAATTGACATAGTCTTTGAAGGGATAAAAATACCAGAGGAAGCAAGACGATTTGCCTCTGGCATAGGACAACAGGCAATGGCGATGCAATATATGAAAGAAACTGCCGGGGAACTGCCACCTGGCGGTGGAGGAGCAGCTGGAGCAGGTTTAGGAGCAGGCATAGGATTAGCTATGGGACAGACAATGGCAAAGTCGATGCAGCAACAACAAGCTCCTGCAAAACCACAGAAAGTTGTTGTATGCACAAACTGTGGAGCAGAAAATCCTTTCGCAAATAAGTTCTGCGGTAACTGTGGAACATCAATAAAACCCCAAGAAATCAAGTGTCCAAAATGCGGAACGTTAAATCCACCTTCAAACAAATTCTGCAGTAATTGTGGCGAAAATATCGGCTCAAAGAAACAGAAAAAAAGCTCACGAAAAAAGAAAAAGAGTTAATATTTAATCTCCCTCCCTTTTTTTATTACCATTTTTTTAGTGAAATCACTTCATTAATATAGAGTGAATATCCTATGTATGGAGAAGAATAGAATTTGGCAGGTCTAACTCAATTAAAAGGAACAATGGTTCTTACGATACTTATAGCCCTCTCTTTCTTCGCTGCATTTCTTGCAATACTTTTGGCGTTGTTAGGAATTAATCCTTTATTCTCCGTCTTAGGAGCACTGTTATTCATAATTTTTCAATATGCAATAGGACCTTCGCTCGTTGTAGCTTCTACTCATTTGAGGTATCTACGTTCAGGAGAGAGCCCGTGGCTTGAATCAGTGGTTAAGGACATTTCAACTAGAAGCGGAATTCCTATGCCACGATTAGCGATAGTCCCTGATCCTGATCCTAATGCTTTTACATTTGGCCACACTTCAGGAAACGCGACTCTCGCAGTTCATCAGGGGTTACTCGAAAAATTGAATCAGGAAGAAGTAAAAGGCGTTTTAGGTCACGAAATTGGCCACATAAAACATAATGATTTTATCATCATGACAATGTTATCTGCTCTACCGTTAATTGCTTATCTAATTGCCAGAGGCCTCTTCTGGAGCACCGATCTAAGAACAAGTGAAAAGAAGGAAGGAAGAGGAGTTGCACTTTTTGCAGCTGCAATAATATCTTACATCGCATACATAGTCTCTTCAGTGATTGTTTTGAGACTCAGTAGATTAAGAGAACATTACGCTGATGCTTTTTCAGCGTACATCACAGGCACACCCAGAAGCCTTGAAAGTGCTTTGACAAAGATAGCTTACGGGCTTTCATTGAAGCCAGGGGAACCAAATGGTGTTAGAATGTTCTACATATCTGATCCCGCGCAAGCTGTTAGTGAAGTCAGATCAATATTGAACAAGAAATATCAGTATGACTTGGACAGAGATGGTGTTTTAGATGACAGGGAACTTGCCATTGCCATGGAACACGAAGCTAGGTCGAATTGGCGAAGTATAAATGAAGCGTTCATGACGCATCCACCAACATTCAAACGCGTTCTACTTCTACGACAGATTGAAGAAGAGATGAGAAAGGGCAGATACACGTTTAAAGATGCTTACAAGTATGTCTGAAGCCCTTGTAGATCATCCAATTTCTTTATCTTTTTAATTTCAAATCTCTGGCTAATCGCGTGTGCGTTAACAGAATAAAAATATTCTCTGTTTTAAATTGAGAGAACAGTCTTAGGATTATTAATCATAATATCTTCAATAATCTCCTCTTTAATGCCTTCTTTCCGTAGTCTTGGAAGATATTTTTCAAGTATGTATGTATAACCTGGACCTCGTCCATAAGCTTTCAAATCAGTCCAATGACCAAAATCTAATGAAAATAGAATTTGTTTTTGAAATCCTGCTTCTAGAAGCTTTTTTAGAATATTGATGTGAAGACTAACAGGCCAATATTTGACCTTTGAGATTTGATCAAACAATAAGTATGCACCCATCTTAGCAAGTTCTTTATAATAGTTTAAATCTGGATTACGATCGATATGTCCAACCATTACTCTGTTTAATTTAACGCCTTCATTTTTGAGAATCTCTAATATTTCTACTCCCATCGTCCCAATTGTGGTGTGAATGAAAATTGGTGCATTCGTCTTCAAATGAGCTTTTGCCAAAACTGTAAAGGTTCTCTCTTGAAGAGGAGTTATGTGGTTATAAGAAGCACCTGATTTTAAGACCCCGCATTTAATGTCAGTGTCTCCCACACCTTTTTCAATATTTTTAATAAAAATATTTGTAACATCATTGATATTTTTTTGTAAAAGTGTTTCATCTCTCCAACTTGGGCCAGTGGTTGAAATTATATTAACCTTAGATTGCTCTGAAATTTTCTTTAGAATCCTAACATTTTGTGCAGGACTACCATCAACGACAGAGTTACCACCTGCACTGCGGTAATATTCTAGTTCCAGGATATTCTTCTCAATGTCTGGTAGACACTCAGTAGGATCCTTCGGATCACGAGGATGAGCATTAAATATGTGAATGTGAGGCATTGTAATTCCTAAATCTTCTGGAGAAATTTCGCCTAATACAGTTTGAATTTTTTTCATAATCGTTCACAATTAAGACATGTACGAAATTTACTTATTAAAGATAAGATCAATTCCTTTTTTAAGTTTCTAATAATTATATAAAGATCATATCAAATATCTTAATTAAAAAAAATACAGAATGGATGCAGAAATGAAGTATGTAATGGAGAAAGAAAGAAAAATTCCTATTGCTGGTGAATATGATGCGGTAGTTGTTGGAGGTGGACCAGCAGGTTTTGGGGCAGCTATAGGAGCTGCAAGAGCAGGAGCAAGTGTAGCTTTAATTGAGATGTATGGTTTTCTAGGAGGAATGCTGACAGCAGGTTATGTTTCGATGATACCTTGGTATGAGATGCGAGTATGTGGAGGAATTGTTAAAGAATGGAATGATAGGCTTGTTAAGATGGGAGGCATAACAAATGCCTGGGGAGAAGACTTAGACAAGCTAAAGGAAAGAGGGGGGTGGATAGGGCCACCCTTTGCCCGTATAGATATGG
>JAUVYS010000146.1 GCA_030602965.1 Candidatus Bathyarchaeota archaeon
GGTGGACTGCTTGCTGCTAAAGTGAATGCATCATCTAGATAGGGTTGAATTTGAGTGGCCGAAGTAATTCTAACGCTTCTTTTTGTGAATGTTCGGAAGATCTCTGGATGATCTAAAAACTGAGGAAACGGTTTACCAAAATAACTCATTGGGATTTGTCCTGTGATTGCCACCATTGGGTGGTAACATTGAAAGGCATTAGCCACACTGATCACTAAATTCGCTGCACCTGGACCTCCCCTAACGAATGCAACTCCTGGCCTTTGTTTAGCAAGCCCGTATCCCGTCGCCATGAAATCTGCACATTCTTCATGGCGAGTTGAAACAAACTCTACATGTTCTAAATCATCAATGACTTCCATAACGTCTCCGCCTGGAATACCAAAAATATGATCTATATCATGCTTAACTAAACTCTCCTCAAATATCTTTGAACCACGTTTCAATTTTTACCTCACCTTATAACAGAATTATTCCCTATTATTGTTAATAAATAAATGGAACGCCTTGATCCTCAAGTTCTTTACGTGTTTTTTTGTAAAGATCCATATATTCCGATGAAGGTTTACATTTTCGGACATCATAACATTCCCTAAAACTTTTTCCTAAAGGAGCATTTTCAATGTTTTCTTCATAGGTCTTAAGAAGAGCCAGAGCAATATCATTTGCATTTTCTCTAGAGATCTTTTCTTTTGCAGCACCACATCCCACTTCTGCAGCCATCCTTGCCTCCATCGGTGTGGCATAGTTTTTGTGGAGGTTCTTAGCCACAGCAATTTCCCAAAGATTTGCGCCAGAAACAACTGAAACAAGACCATGTGTAGCTGCCTCTCTTAATACCATTGGGGTACACGGTCCGGCTGCAGTGAAGCCATTGCTTAAAGAGACTAAATTGCTGTTACGACATAAAGCTTGATAAGTTGTTGAAATCACCCATAGAAGTTCACGCATGGTATTGGATGTGTATTTCAAGTGAATCGGAAAATAATTCATGAAATGAGCTTGGTTCACCATCAATCCTTGTAGATGATAGGCAATACCAACAATGGCAGTTCCCTCTGGTCCTCCTGCTTATCCTCCTAGAAGTGGACCTGTAAGGTCACCTACAAAGCAACCGTACGTATGAAAATGTACCATTTTGTTCAATAATGAGTTATTCACTTTTAGTTCAGTCACACTAGCTACAAAACGACCATCAGTTAATCGCTCTCCCCATTCGGGATTATTAGCTGCAATCTGAGCAGCGTCTGATTCCGCTGTTCCCACACTTTTAAGGAAAATACCAGGTCTTCCAACTCTTCGTGCTGCTTCTCGAAACATCATAGCATGGGCAACAGATCCTTTCAATTCTGAAGGAAAACCTGAGCGAATAGGCATTCCCTCTACCTCATCAAGGATGGGAGCACAAACATCATCAGCTAAGGGTTCCTGTAAATAAGCCATGGACATTGGAACGAAAAGATCTTCATCACAAGTGATATCTGGCGAGAAAAGACAGAAAGATTTTCGAGGATCCTCGATCTGCCTACTCGAAATTTCTTTAGAGTCACGTCCAAAACCCAGCGTAAACTTTCCAGGGAAATTACCTAATGCTTCTTTCATCTCAGCCTCCGTAAAAAGAATCCTACGATGAGTATCAGTGCAAAGTGTCCCAACTTCAAGATAAAGATCCATAGCAGCCTTCCAAAGATTATCAGTCAGATCATTATCACTTGGAACTGGTGATATGGGATCGAAAGAGATATCATATTCTTTGATTACTCGTTTAAGTTCGGGAACAAGTAGTTTGAGATCAAAATCCTTTTCCAAACAGATAGGACCGTTTACTGCTCTTTCCAATACTTCATTAATACGCCATGGAGGAGTACCCATTTATTTCACCATTTCTTGAATTATTTTGAAATTATAATAACGTCATCATTCATTTCTTCTTCAGCGTTATCCTTCTATAACCATACTAGATTTAACTGAATGAGAAGTAAATGTGTGCACATTAACCTAAGGGATCAAATATTTATCAACAAGATTATCCTTTAACTCTACTCCTAATCCTGGATCTGTGGGAATTTTTACCATACCTTTTCCATCGATTTCAAGAGGATTTTTTAGAAGAGATTCATATAAAGCATAATCGATTACATCGAACTCTAGCCATTCGCAATTAGATGTGCATGCCATCACCTGTAGTGTTGCTGCCAGTCCAACACCAGTAGTATAGTTGTGAAGAGTACATATCACATCAAATGCTTCCGCTAAAGCGCATATTTTCTTTGTCTCAGTAATTCCACCTGCCCTCATTATATCTGGCATGGCGAAGTCTACAGCATTCTTAAGAAAGAGTTCCTTGAATCCCCATTTTGTATATTCGTTTTCGCCTGTCGCAATAGGAATATCAAGCTTATTCTTTAAATATGCTAAACCAGCTATATCGTACGGAGATAAAGGCTCTTCATACCAGTAAATATCGTATTTTTCAAGCATTTTCCCCACCTTGAGCGCGTCCACTCGATTATAACCACAATTCATATCTATCATCAAGTCAACATCCCCTATAGCATCCTTTATCGCCTTGACTCTTTTTTCATCTTCCGTTAGCCCGCGTCCTAGATGGGTCTTCACCGCAGGAAATCCTTGTAATGAAAACTTACGAGCTGATTCAGCCATAATTTCAGGGGTATCCCAGAAAAGATCACTGGCGTAAGCCTGCACTTTTCCGTTTCCTCTCGCATCTCCGCCAAGAAGTTTGAAGATTGGTACATTATAATATTTTCCAGCGATATCCCAAAGCGCCATGTCAACACCACTTGCTGCTGATACACCTTGACCTTTTTGATCCCAATAAACTGTGGTCGTCAACATCCTGCGCCATAGTCTTTCTATGTCTAGCGAGTCTTGACCAATTAACAACGGTTTTAGTTTTTGCTCAATTATTGTCTTGATAATAAATGATTCTGGTCCATAGCCTTCTCCGATACCCTGTATTCCTTCATCTATGTCGATGATCACTAAAGCGGCTCCTCTGAAGTTGAATTCTCTGCCGTTAGAAAGGCCAAGAGGCTTCGGCAGTTGAACACCTAATTTAATTACGTTAACATCCGTAATTTTCATTTAATTCCTCCGAACACTCTCGTGAGTTTGTTAATCATTTTTTTCCTCAAAGTAAAACGGTTTTTCTTCTTCAAGAAAGTCTTTACGTATTGGTGAGAAGATGTCAATAAAAATCCCTTTTTCTGGCCCTAAGATCTCCGCCCCATGTTCGACATTTGGTGGAATTCTGTAGAACGTATTTTTCTCTACTATTTTTGTTTCCTCTCCTATTCTAAATTTTGCTTTTCCTTGTAGGACGAACCCTAACTGCTCATGTTCATGTTTATGCAATGGGAACGTCGCAGGTGGATCGATTTCCCAGCATACAATCATCATTCTCGGATCATTCTCACAGTAGAATAGCTTTCTCTTAACTCCTTTGGCGATCTCTTTAGCTTCAAGGTCTTCTAATTTTTCCCAATAATTCAACTGATTGGGCG
>JAUVYS010000124.1 GCA_030602965.1 Candidatus Bathyarchaeota archaeon
AAATGAAAAGAATGAAAAAAATTAAGCTTCAAATCCAACAGTATTCAATCAACAAAAAATTTGGTGTTGTGTTTGATCTGGTTCTTTATGAGGAAGCCAATGTAATCGATGCCATAAACGAAGTGGATGAAATAATAAACAGTAAAGGAAATTTTCCTTTAGATTTAGAGAAAGATGGGTATCACAGTTTGCTTCACATGGTGTATAATCCTGTTGAAAAAAGATTTTATAAACAAACAGCCATAACCGCATACCCAGAACCTGGAAAATTACTTATTGTTAGAAATAATCCAGAAATGAAACTTCCAGATGGTGTGGAAGTAATTATTAAACCTGAAGGCCCGTGCATGAGCGAATGGGATGATGTTATTGATTATGAAACATTCAGAAAAGCGATTTTGAATACACCTCTAATATAAAACCGTTATAATCTCTTTCCATATCTTTTCAGTAACAGTGAATTACTAACAACAGATATATCACTCACATCCGTTTTTCCGCTGCGATCGATCGAAAATCAATCACACTGAGGGTTCCCTGTCAACCCTAATCAGAGACAAGCCCACGACCTAGAAGCCATTGATCATTATGTTTAACACCCTCAAGCAAATCGAAAGAGATATTAGAACCTTATAGGATACTTGTCTAACTGAGGAGAGATGAGAAGGAGATATTATTCAGTATTATCTCGCGCGCGCGAATGAGAGGAAGAGATGTTGTTTTGACTTATAAAAATGCAAGAATTAATTGCACTCATAAACACTACAACAAGGCCTTAACAGCTATTTTGATCATAGGGTTTTTAACATTAGCAATAACAGCATCAATGCCAATAACACTTGTTAGAGCTGCTAACACTTGGTATGTTGATCCTTTAGGTACTGATGATGGCTCTCATGGTGCTGGAACAGGAGCTGACGCGTTCAAGACAATTCAATACGCAATTAATGATGGCAGAGTTTCGGGTGGTGACACGATTCAGGTGGCAGCAGGATTATACCAACAAGACATAACTATTGACAAGAGCCTTACTTTGCAAGGCGCCGGAAGAACGACTACCACGATCCTGCGGAATACCGCAACAGACACGGTGGTTCTTATACAAGCGGACAATGTAAAAGTCACAGGTTTCAAGATCGATGGTGGGGGATCAGCTCCTTACCAGTGTAACTATCTTGTTAGACTGGCATGGGATCCTCTTTATGAAAACGCCGAGGTCTCAGATTGTCATCTTACAGATGCCGCCTATAATGCAGTGGAGATGTGGCCAGATTCACCTCATATAGGGCATGTTTACAAGGTTAATGACAACATCATAGAGCACTTCGGAAGTGCCTACTTACCCAGTTACCCCCACCCCACCTTTATAGGTGTTGGAATAGGTTTTGGGCGGGCTTTGGATGTAGAAGCAAAGAGGAACACAATACGGAATTCAGAGCCCTCGTCACTTGCTGGTACTCAGTACGGGGGGTATGCTATTTACTTCATGGACTATTCAGGTGGAACTGTTGAGGGCAATGTTATCACAGATATGCTTTATGGGATTGTTCTCAACTCCATCGTGGAGGAGACTTGGGTCAATGACAACACCATTTCCGATACTCACCGAGGGATATTGACCGGAGAGGTCTTCGCTAAATTCCACGTAACAGATAATTCAATCACGACTAGGCGCGACCCAAGTAATCCCGCCAGTGCCAAGTATAAAGACGAGCAGGGCATTCTTATCGGTGGTGATGGTGATTGGTATGATTCGAGTCCTCCTTACGACTATGAGGTTGATAACTTACAGCATGAAGTGTCGGGAAACACTGTAACAGGAACAAAAACAACAGACTCTATCGGAATCGGAGTTATGCCAGGCTGGTGGGATAAGGATTACGGTGCAAGCGGAACATTCACTGGTAACAATGTAAACGGCTACTCCATTGGATTGAAGGTTTATGGAACTTACGCAGCATACGACGGTAGTACTGAGGATATGACTAGCTACGTCCATGTTTCTTTCGCAGCTAATAACATCGTTGATTGTACGACAGATGCTACTGTCGATACGGTTTGGTCAGGTGCAGTTGGAGGGATAGACGCTGAGAATAATTGGTGGGGTTCTGACACTGGACCAGACACAATATCTGATAGGTACGATTATGATCCTTGGATCAACTCTGAAGTTGAGGGTGTTACATCTGAGACTGTCAGTGGTGATGGCACGGTTGATGCGACGGATAAAGCGGACATCTTTGTGGATGTTGATGCGACAGGCGATCACACAGTCACCTGTGTTGAGTACGCTGATAATCCTGACAGTGCCTTCGGTGGCGAGATTGGTAAGTATTATGATGTGAGTATTGACGATGACACAAACGTCAACTCTTTAACCCTTAAATTTTACTATACGGACGCTGAGATAGCTGGTTTAGACGAATCATCATTGACTATGAAGTATTATGATAAGATAACCTCCACGTGGAAAGAGTGCTCAGACCAGACGCTTCACATGACAAGCGACATCGCAGGCTACTCGGGCTACATAGAAGTAACAATCACAACATTAACAGATCCCGACCTTGCTTATCTGGCAAGCGATCCACCGTTTGGCCCATGTGGCAATCCACATGCAATAGTGGGAGGAGAAGTCTTCATAGTTGACAAATTAGCGATTCTAACACCGTATCTCATGATGGCAATAGTAGTCCTGACTGCCGCTACAGTGATAATCAAGAAACGAAAAAACTGAACTGCCCATTTTTATCTTTGATTCAAATATTCCAGTAACAACCAGAATTAAAGTAAGAGGTGGTCAGGGGACTATCATAAAATGAATCATAATTTTTGCCAAAAAAAGGGGGAGTTTACGGGGGATGTCTCCATTTCCGATTGCTTTTATACAAATCTATTAAGACAAGAGTCACTCTGAGGGTTCCCGTCATCCCCTCATCAGAGCGCGCGCGATTTACTAGTAGCTACTTAAAAGAGAGTTATCAAGAACGCTCGTGATATGCACTTTCCTTATATTCCTATTTTTTGAAAGCTAGAATGGTGATGTTTTGATAATAGCAGCTTTTTCAGTCTTCCCTATTGGGGATGGAATAAGTGTAGGTAAATATGTGAAGGCTAGTTTGGAGGTTTTAGAGGAAACAGGTTTAAAAATACAGCCAGGTGCTATGGCTACTACAATTGAAGCGGATAGTCTTGATACACTCTTTTCAGCCATTAAAAAGGCGCATGAAGCTCAACTTAATATGGGTGCGAAGAGGGTTTATTTTGTTCTTTCCGTCGATGATCGAAGAGACAAAGAGGCAACCATGGAGACGAAGCTTAGAGCTGTGGAACCTCCTAAATGAATTGCACGCTTGTAAAACTATAGTCACTTTAAGGGTTCCCGGTAGCCCTAATCAGAGACAGGCAATAACCTGGAAGCCATCGATCGTTGTGCATTTGTTTGTTGTATTGATAACAAAAAATTAATGTATGATTGTCAAGATAGGTTTTAATTTGAGGAGTTTTTAATGTCTGAAAAAACCTCATTAATTGATGTTGACCTCAAGATCAATGCTAAAAGTTTTTTCTTAGATCCAAACCCGGAAGTGATATCGGATCCTGACTATCAGATGAGAGGACTGGAGTCTTTTCTCTCAAGATTTGAGCCTTATCATGTGCTTGTGACTGGTTCGACTGCTTATTGGCTTTTTAATAAGGTGCCCTCAGCAAAAGAAAGATTAGCTAAACTTTACGAGTTTCATGGTCCTCTTGCACCTTATACTGATGAGAAAGACCCTTCATGGGATTTTCGAGATAGAATAGAAAGCAATCCGGATAAGAAACAGATGCTCGTGAGTGGAACAGATCCATATGATGTGAAGGATTCTCTGTTTCCTGAACTGGAAAAGCCCCACAAAGCTGCAATAATACTCGTTGGCTTGAGCAAGTATGACAATATCCGTAAGTTACAACTCTATGCTAGAGCCTTCAACACACTACCCAAAGATTATGGATACTTCCTATGGATTATCAATCTTGCTTATATTACAACAAGAGAACGTGAGCAACTATCCAAAATCTCAAATCCAGATGAAAGGGTGCAACTGGTTCTCCAGATCATTAACACGATATAAACTGCAGATTTACCTTTCTTCATTATTGTCGTATGTACAAAACTAGTGCTCTTGTTTTAAAGGAAAAACTTTGAAATCTTAAATATAGTCGCTCTGAGGGTTCCCGTCAGCCCCCTAATCAGAGACACGGATATCGCGCTCACGATTATTTTATTAGTGAGAAATTATCTTTGAATTATTTGTGAATAATATGCCTAATGGAAATGGAGTACATCCCTCTTCACCTGTTGGTGGAGAGGTGTTCCTATCAGATAAATTATCGATTCTATTATCTAATTTCTGGCCTGTCATAGCATTACTGATGATTT
>JAUVYS010000106.1 GCA_030602965.1 Candidatus Bathyarchaeota archaeon
TGACTTCTTGGAGGTCTAAGTTGTAGCTTGAGGGTAAACCTTTCAGCATGGTTGTAGCCTTCAAGAAGTTTCCTACTGTTTGACTTGTTCTTGCACGAATAACTTCAAGAAGATCCGGATTCTTTTTTTGGGGCATGATGCTGCTAGTTGAAGAATAACTTTCAGGAATCTCTATGACTCCAAATTCATAGGAGCTCCAAATAATTAGGTCTTCAACAAGTCGACCTATATTTGTTGACATAATTGTAAGAGCTGCTAGAACATCCAATACGAAATCTCTGGAAGTAACTGCGTCAATTGAATTTTCAACTAAACCTTCAAAGCCTAATAATTTTGCTACTCTTTCTCGATTTATTGGAAAACTGGTCGTAGCTAATGCTCCAGCACCCATAGGTGATTTGTTTACCCTGGAATAGGCTTCCATAAGTCTTTCAAGGTCTCTTTCAAATGCGTCCACATGTGATAGGAGGTAATGAGCGAACGTTATAGGTTGAGCTGGCTGCAGATGTGTGTAACCGAGAATAACAGTCATAACATGTTTTTCAGATAGCTCGACCATGTTTTTTTGTAGATTTATTAACGAACCAGATAAATTAAGGAGTTCAGTTCTTAATTCCATTCTTATTGCTGTGGATACTTGATCGTTTCTGCTTTTTCCAATCTGAAGGTTTCCTCCGATCTTTGATCCAACTAAATCGATAACTTGCTCTTCAACCTGCATGTGTGCATCTTCAAATGAATCGGAAGTTTTAGTATCCTTGACTTTGCTTAAAGCTTTTAATATTTTACTTGCATCTTCGTTTTCAATAATACCCTGTTCCGCAAGCATCTTCGTGTGAGCTAGGTTGATCCTAATGATGTGCCCTAACAATTTTTGATCTGACACTGCTGAGGAGATGTACTTTATCACATCTTCTCTTGTAGAAGTTATTCTTCCACCTCGCAGAAGTTTAGACGCTTCCACCACCTTCTACAACCTTCGTCGACTCGAAAATTATCTCTAAGCCTTTATCAAGATTCTCCTGTGAGATGTTTAAAGGAGGAGCTATTCTTATGCAACTATCACCAACTGGCAAGAGTATTAGACCCCTTTTGAAAGCTTCTATTGCGATCTCATCTGTTTTCTTTATAGCTTTCTCCTTAGTCTCTTTGTCCTTAACAAACTCTATTCCAATCATCAAGCCTTTTCCTCTGACATCACCCACGATGCTGCTTTTCTCCTTAAACTCTCCTAATCTTTTTAATGCATACTCACCAAGCTTAGCTGCCTTTTCAGCTATATTTTCACTCTGCATAACTTCAAGTTTTGCTAATGAAGCTGCACATGCTAATACATTCCCACCATAAGTATTAGAATGAGAACTTGATCCCTCACTCCACTCAGCAGTATCTGACTTTGCCACAGTGGCACCAATAGGAATGCCACCAGATAATCCTTTGGCTAAGCATATAATGTCTGGTTGAACATTGAATAATTCACTTGCAAACATTCTTCCTGTTCTACCGAATCCAGCTTGAACTTCATCCATTATGAAGATTAGATTGTTTTCATGACATATTTTCTGTAGTTTCAAATGGAACTCCATTGGTGGAACTATGTAGCCTGCCTCCCCTTGAATTGGCTCAACAATCAGTGCAGCTATGTCTTCCTTAGGATAGTGATGTAAGAATACCTCTTCAATGTATGAAGCACACTACATATCACATTCTGGGTATTTCATTCCATAAAGGCAGCGATAACAATAAGCAAATGGCACATGCATGACTGAAGGCACAAGTGGAAGGTAATGTTTTTTCTGAGCTGCCTTACATGCACTTAAGCTCAACGCACCAAAAGTTCTTCCATGAAAAGCACCAAGGAACGAGATCATTCCTGGTTTCTTTGCCTTCCATCTTGCCATTTTATAGGCACATTCAACGGACTCTGCGCCACTATTACTAAAGAAAACCTTTTTTTCAAAGTTGCCTGGTGTGATCTGTACCAATTTTTCAGCTAACTCAACTTGAAGTTCATTATAAAAGTCGTTGCCAGCAAAGTGAGTTAGCTTATAAGCTTGTGAATTAATGGCTTCAACTACTTTTGGATGATTGTAACCAATATTGGTAACGGCAACAGCTGAGGAGAAGTCGATGAAGCTGTTTCCATCAACATCCTCTACAATGTCTCCTTTTGCTTTGTATCCCACCAAGGGATAAGGAACCATTGTTGTGGATAGAATCACTTTGTTATGTCGTTCTATGATCTCTTTGGCACGTGGGCCAGGTTTGTAATGTGATTTTATTTCATTTTTCATTTCTTTTTCGCCTTCCTTTTCACAATATTAGCTGTTTTTGTAGCTAAACCCCAAATTTCAATGAACCCTGGAGACCACGCTTGATCGAACGTTGTATCAACATTGTATGTTGCCAAGTCGTGGTTGTACAAGGACATTGGTGAGGAACGTCCTACAACTTGAGAGTTTCCTTTGTACAACTTCAGTTTGACGTCTCCAGAGACACATGTTTGAGTTTTGTTAATAAACGCTTCCAAGTCATTCTTTAAAGGATCCATCCATAGACCTGAATAAACTAGAAATGCCCATTTGGCGTCTATTATTTGTTTGAATTGAACCTCGTGTCGCGTTAAAACCATTTTCTCTAAATCAAAATGAGCATCTAATAGCACAGTGGCAGCAGGGCACTCATAGACCTCTCTTGACTTGATTCCTACAAGACGATCTTCCATGTGGTCTATTAAACCTACACCATGGGTACCCACAATCTGGTTTAAAGTCATTATGAGTTCAGCAGGCTTAAGATTCTCATCATCGATTGCTTTGGGGGATCCTTTTTCGAACGTGATGGTTATATATTTTGGCTCATCTGGTGCTTTTTCAGGTAAAGTTATCCATTTGAAAACATCTTTCGGAGGTTCTTGATCTGGAATATCAAGAACCCCACATTCTATAGAACGACCCCAAAGATTTTCATCAATACTGTAAGGGCTATTATGAGTGACTGGGACGGGGATTCCATTATCCTCGGCGAACTTTATCTCTTCGTCTCTTGAGAGGTTCCACTCACGAACAGGGGCAATTATATTCAAATCTGGTGCCAAGGACTTGATTGTTACATCGAAACGAACCTGATCGTTACCTTTACCAGTACATCCGTGGGCAACATTTGACACTCCCTCTTTTTTTGCGATTTCAACCAATTTTGATGCGATCAGTGGTCTAGATAATGCGCTATTAAGAGGATATTTTCCTCCATATAGAGCATTTGCCTTTATGGCAGGAAACACATATTTTTCAGCAAACTCATCTTTCCCGTCTAATGAGTAATGTTTGACGGCTCCTAGTTTTTCTGCTTTTTCTCCAATAGCTTTAAAGTCTGCTTTTTGACCGACCTCCACAGTAACGGTTATAACATTTAGACTGTATTCTTTCTGAAGCCATTTGATCGATACTGATGTGTCGAGTCCCCCAGAATACGCTAGGACTACGAGGTCTTTCAACTTTTTCTCCCACTTTTTCTAATGATGAAACGTTATTGAACTAGCAAAAACCTTATATAATTTTTGGTCATTTTACCATTTTCTATAGAATAAGTGACTAATTTTGGTCAATTCAATCTCAAGAGTTGTACAAAGCCTAATAGACAGCGATCTCTCAATCCAAGATGCATTAAACCGTAACTATGGAAATTACAGCGCAATAGCTAGGATTCTAAAACCTAAGATAGAAGAAATACTCGGACACAAAGTGAAGCTCGAAGGCATTATAACCTCAGTTAAAAGAGCTAAAACTAAACATATACTCCAGCACGAAGACCTGAAGAAAGTAATAGCTGATAGCGTCATTAACTTGAGAACAGATGTAGCAAAGATCACTGTAGAAAAAACCAGCAAAAACCTAAAAGCCATAAGAGAAAACCTTGCAAGTTACTCAGAAGAATTTTTCCAAATCTTAGAAGGAACATCAGCCATAACACTCATATTTGACCAAAAACTGTTCGACCAAGTTAAATCAATGTTTACAACAGAAAACATACTTGATGAAAAACAAGATCTCGCAGCCATCATAGTCCACAGTCCTAAAGAAATAATCAAAATACCGGGATGTGCCATCGCCTTCTACAACCCCGTATCCAGGAATCACATTAACATAGAAGAAACAATGAGTTGCTACACAGACACAATAATAATTTTAAAAATGGAAAATGTTGGAAGAGCTTTCAATGTCTTAACAGACTTAAAGAATGAGTCAAGAAAATCAAAAATAAAATAAAATAACGAAAACAGATTCAATTATTGGATTTAAAACAATTTTTGTTTCTTGGTCCTTATGAAGTTTATAAGGCCACCTGCTCTCAATATTCGAAGTTGTCTTCGGGTCAAACTGTGATGCACTGGAATATTCAATTTTTCTGTCCTATTTCTTAGAATTTGTTCTTGTTCTAGCTTATTAATATCAACTTCAAGAAAATCACTCATTGATAGGTTGTCATAATCTAGCGAATTTTGAAACATAAGTGGAATGATGCCAAAATTTATGAGGTTTGCTAAGTAAATTCTAGAGAAAGACTTTGCTATAACACCTTTAACACCTAAATACATTGGAGCTATAGCGGCGTGTTCCCGACTTGAACCTTGACCATAATTTTCACCAGCTACAATGAACCCTCCGTTCTTCTCTTTAGCTCTATGTGCAAATTTTGAATCGACCTGTTCAAAGATATGCTCAGCAATAGCTGGAATATTGGATCTTAAAGGCAATATCTTAGCTCCAGATGGTAAGATGTGATCCGTAGTTATATTATCGCCAACCTTGATCAATACTTCTCCCTCTAATTTCTTGGGCAGTTCTCCTCTGATGGGTACAGGTTTAATGTTTGGCCCGCGAATAATCTTCTCTTTACTTGGTGTTTTAGATGGATATACAAACAAGTTATCATTAACAACGAATTTTGTTAGCATAGCAATTTTTGGTGCTTCACCAAGTCTACGTGGATCACTCAAGACTCCTTTCAAAGCAGTTGCTGTAGCAGTCTCTGGGCTTACAAGATAGATCTGTGCATCTGCAGTTCCAGATCGCCCTTTGAAATTTCGATTGAATGTTCTTACGCTTACCCCCCCAGTTGCAGGAGCTTGACCCATACCAATACAGGGGCCACAAGCTGCTTCA
>JAUVYS010000079.1 GCA_030602965.1 Candidatus Bathyarchaeota archaeon
GTTGGGTGTGGAAAGCGAGCACGTGATAATGAGTGTGGCGGGGAACATAAGCAAACCAGAAAAAGGCTTAGACCTTGTATTCAGAGCCATCCCTTCGATCAAGGAAGAGGTCCCTGACATTTGCTACATTATTGTTGGGAGAGTGAAACCACACAAAGAACTGGAATTTGGAACCGAGCAGAAGTTGCTAAATATTATAAATAAACTGGGTATCAAAGACAATGTCAGGTTTCTTGGGAACTTCTTACCCAAAGACTTAGCCAAACTATATAAGGCTTCACAGATTTTTTTGGATCCTAGTATATATGGCTCAATAAACACGACAAACCTCGAAGCTTTAGCCTGCGGAACCCCTGTGATCTGCTCCAAAAGCATTGGAGCCGGAGAGATCATTAGTGCATGCGATGCTGGCTTTGTAGTTGATAGGATCCCCAAAACATGGGCTAAACTTGTTGTTAAGCTCATAAATGACGAAAAATTAGCCATCGAAATGGCCAGAAGAGGATCAAGAATGATATTAGACAACTTCTCTTGGGATAAGGTAAGCGAGAAATACCTAGAAATCTATCGTAAAGTGACTCGAGAGGTATCGTAGAGAAGTGATTGAACATCGCTAAGCCCTTGTTGCCTATGTAGGGGGAAGAACAGTTATCGACTATATCGTGGAAGGTACCCTGTAACATATGACTCCGATAAAGAATTTTATGAAAGAGCCGATTCCGTTCTAAGGCCTTTATACATATTAGCAAATTATCTGATAATAGTCACTATTTAATGAGTGATGAAAAAACCAAAATTTTCATTCTAAACTATCCTTCCAATAATTGAGTCTTATCCCATTTAATTTATTTATTAATGGTTTTTTACTTAAGGATTGGATTGGCTTAAAATATGATAAGAATTTCCGATGTAAGGGGAGTTAAAGGTTTTCACCGAATGTTCCTTTTCTCTTAAGTCATATATTTAATCAGCTTTTTAAAGAGAAAAAAAATATTTTTGGAATTGCATTAGCTTTTTATATCGATCGATTTACGCCCCAAAGCTTGTAAGTGCGATGTATTTTTATCAATCGATCAGCGTAGTATTCCAACTTTTATTCGTTTTATTATTCTCTCAATTTTTTTACTTTATACCACCTGATGAACTTCTTCAACCCATTCATTATTTGTATTTTCGGTTTGAATCCAAGTACTCTTCGAGCCTTGTTAATATCAGCATGGGTATCTTGAACATCTCCAAGTTTTGGGGATTCGTGTATAATCCGGGCATCTATACTTGATAATTTAATAAGCATGTTAATTACTTTGTTTATGTTTATTCTTGAACCTCCACCTAGATTAAATGTTTCACCATCGATTCCATCTGTTTCAGCAGCTCTAATAGTTCCGTCGATCACATCATCTATGTAAGTGAAGTCTCTAGTCTGATTTCCATCTCCGTAAATCCTTATTGGTTCATTTTTAAAAATTGCCCTAGTCCATTTGTGAATTGCCATGTCAGGCCTCTGTCTAGGGCCAAAAACTGTATAAAATCTTAATATGATCAAGGGTATTTTCATCTGTTCATGAAATATTTTGCAATATTTCTCTGCGCATAGTTTGCTTGCTCCATAAATTGATATCGGATTAGTTAAATGATTCTCGTCAGTAGGCATATAGTTTGGTTGACCATAAACCGAGGAGGAAGAAGCAAAAAGAAGTTTCTTAATGCGTGCCTTTTTTGCGGCTCTAAGAACATTCAGTGTACCTAAAATGTTGACAGTGGTTGTGTTAATAGGATTATCTGCAGAGAATCTAACGCCTGGTAGTGCAGCTAAATGGAAGACCATGTCAACAGATTTTGTATATTTCACCAAAGTTTTTAGATCTAAGATATCTGCTTTAACTAGTGTAAACCTTGGGTTTTTTATGTTATGTTGAATGTTTTCTTTTTTTCCTGAGTAGCATTTATCAAAGTTATCATAGACTATTACCTTATTACCTAAGTTGAGTAAAGTATCTACGAGGTGAGAGCCAATAAATCCGGCTCCACCAGTTACCAGAACTTTTAGGTCTTTCAATGTAATCTTTTCCTAAAGTCACAAGTTCTTCTATGACAGGTATTAAAAATTATATTCGTATATATTATGAATTTTGCCTAATTAACTGGTTGTCCTATCTTTTAATGTAGACTGAATTTGACATATCTATTTTAAGTGCGTGTTTTGTAAAACATTTTTTAAAAAAAGAGATCTATAATATCCGTATGCATTCCAAACGGAATAAAAAAGCGGTTTTAAAATATCTTTTACATGTGCTTCATAGCTTTCAATAATATTTTCTAGGAACAATAAAACATCTATGTCAATGACATAGGTCTCAAAAATACCAATTCTTATCCTAAAAACTGTCATTAAACACCTTCGTGAACGCAAACTTTTTGAAAAAATTGGGTTTTTCAATTAAATCTTAATTTGGATAAAAAGCCATTTGGGTCTTTGGGGCTTATGATATATTTCTTATCTTTTGTCTTTATCAGAACTAACTTATTTTTATTGGTAACATATACCCAAACTCTGCCTAAGCCAGACAACCAGAACAGTCCGAAGTATCCGAATAATCCACCACTAGCCCACAACCTGATGCCGCTGCTTATCTTTTCTACCCTATTGACCGCTACAATCTCCTTAGATGGTATCGTGAAGCTTCTTAAAAGTCTTTTAATCAATAAGCCATCTAATGTAACCTCGTATCCTTTAGGGGCAAAAAGATAAGTTAGAAAAATAATGCCTAAGATTAAACTAGTAACAAATGCTACATCAAATATTGATGTGCTTGCAGGGTTTGTTACATATTTGTAGCTTACCCAAATATTCAAAGCCGATAGACCTAGCACTGTGGCTGTGGTGATAACTTTCACTATGTTATCATACTCCGCTATTTTCATTTTTTCATGCCTTATAGATTCTAGTGCGGGAAGTGGCATTTGAATTTTTCATTTATGTAGAGAGATATTCTACCGCGCGCGCTATACCTGCTTGTTTATGATGAAAACCGAAAAGATGTGGAGATCGATCATCTCTGTCCCTATGGTTGTCAATTCAAGGTTATGAAGAATGATGTTAAACGACTAAAAAACCTTGATTATAAGATCTACAGAAAGCGAATGTGATTAAAAAATTGGAGGGCACGCGTGTGACCGTAGCTATAAGAAGTATTATCTGAATCCGATCAATAAGCAACTTTTGCATCTCCCATCTAAATCGACCATTCTATAGAAAATTGGACAGATACTCTGCTGCAGGTGTGATGAACGTCAACGCTAAACCCGGAAGAACCCCCAGTATGACACAGAAGGCTGCCAAGATGATTAGAGGGATACGTAACAATAAGGAGGCTTTCTTCACTTTCTCTAAATCTTTAGGAGTTTCTCCGAAGAAGACTCTCCATATAAACCATAGGTAGTATCCCGCTGTAATCACTGTGCTACCAACACCCATGATGGTGATTAAGATCTTTCCTGAGAATGCTCCTCCTCCCAAGATCATCCATTCACTCCAGAAACTGTTCAACATTGGAACTCCAACAAGGCTTAAGGCTCCTATAATGCATGCGATGCCAGTAACTGGGAGCTTATCTATCAGACCCCCCATTTTTCTTATATCACGTGTTCCAGTCTGGTGCATTATCACACCTACGCACATGAAGAGGAGACTCTTGCAGAGGGCGTGGTTTATGATGTGTAATAGTCCACCCATGATGCCTAAAGTGTTAGAAGATCCGATTCCAAAGACAATATAGCCCATCTGACTGATACTTGAGTAAGCCAGTAGCCGCTTTATATCAGTCTGTGCTAAGGTCATAAGTCCGCCATAGACGATTGTGATTACTCCAAGGATCATTAGGTAACTCGAGGTGGCCATCACCGTTTGACCGAATGTCGGTAGTAGGATCCTCACTATTCCGTATGCACCACATTTGACCATGACGCCTGACAACATAGCGCTTATCGGCGTCGGAGCCTCTGAATGGGCGTCGGGCAGCCATGTATGAACAGGAAAGACAGCCATCTTGACAAAGAAACCAATTAGCAACAGGATAAATATGATGCCTGTCATGTCTGGTGGAATGGCGCTGGCTTTTGTGGGTAACTCTATGAGATTGAACGTCCCTGTATATGTGTAGATCAAGAGAATTCCTAAGAGCATAGCGACCGCGCCAACATGGGTGAATATGAAGTATTTGAAGCCGATGCTTAACCTCTTTCCAGAACTTCCCCAGAACGTGATTAGAAAGTATGAAGGGATTAACATTATCTCCCAGAATAGGTAGAACTGTATCAAATTAGCTGAAAGGAACACACCGATCATTCCTGTCATAAAGAGAAGTAGATTCGCATAGTAACCCGCTTGACCGGGCTCTCCTTTCATATACTTGATTGAGTAGAAGCACGAGAGTGTGCTTACTATGGCAACAATCAATCCAAGAGGTAGGCTCACTACGTCGATGAGGAAGCCAAAGTTGACGTTAACCTGTGGAACCCATGGATAAATAAATGTCAGAGGGCCTTCTCCGGACTGGTATCTCATGATTACCTCTGGGGCTAAACTGAGAAGAAAGAAAACTGAGAGTACAGCTGACGCAGTCGCGAGCCACCCAATACCTTTCTTCACATGTTTTCGGGTTACATAGATAATTATTCCAGTGATTCCTGGCACAAATGTTGCCAATAATGCAGAGTGTGAGATCATATCATATCACCTAAAAGAATCATCTATATAATAACATAAGTATCATAATCGACAGGATGGCAATTAGAACCGTCAACATATTGTAAGATAAGATCCCGGTGTGAATCTTTCTCAACTTCATGGAGAGAGAGGCCACATGGTTGGCAATTAGGTAGTTGAGTGAGTCAATACCGTGTTCTAATTTATTATAGGTTGCGCTTGCGAGGGCGACTGCATGGTTGGCAATTAGGTAGTTGAGTGAGTCAATACCGTGTTCTAAATGGTCATAGGTCGTCCGTGCTAGAGATGTCGTGTGGTTAGCAATTAATTGATTAAATGAATTGATTAGAGTTTCAACATGTTTGTAGGTGCCCTGCGCCAGATATGCAACCCCTTGTGAAATTAGGTAGTTGAGTGCGTCAATACCTCGTTCAAAGCTATTGAATAATGTCTTTGCGACCGCGATTGTTTGATAGGCGATTATATTATAAAATGTGTCTACGTAACATTTGTTCAATAGAACTTTATGCATTTTCTTCAAAGAAGAATGTTCTTCGATCAACTTTGCTGGATCGATTTTATGAACCATATACATTTTGTATGCAGGATATGCACCGATTGCTAATGCCCCGATTGATAAAATTGTGCTTATTGAAGGAATAATGTACCCTATGACTGCGAATACGTCCTCAAAAAACACTTTATGTAGAACTGGTAGGAAAAACCTATTAAAAACTGGAATAAGTAGAATTACTGAGAAGTCCACGATTACTGTCACTATGAGCATTATGGTTAAGGAGTTACGCATCAGCTTTGGAACTTTTCTGAATTCCTTTACCTTTGATTGATGTGTTCTTTTTCCAGAAACAAGCCCCATCATCCTGAGGCCGTAAAAGGCAGTGATTCCTCCAGTTATTATTAAGAGAATGAACAAACCGTAGCTAGAGGCCATCAACAGGTACTGTCCTTTTCCGCTAGCTTCCCCTGCAAGATCCAAGGTTATGGTCTGAATCCAGTTTGTACACCAGAAACCACTCAGCGGAGGTATGCCTATCATGGCAAGAACCCCTACTTCCATGGCTCTATGTGCGATACTGCTCTCAACACCTCCCATGCTACGTAAATCGTCCGAGTCAGCTGCATATGAAATGAAGGCTGCTGTGAGGAAAAGCAATCCTGCGATGAAAGCGTCCACAGTCATAAGGAACACACCAGCCAAGTATCCTAATCTAAAGTCGCTCATCAAACCTGCCAGTCCAAGGGCAACTAACATGTAGCCGATTATGCTTGAAACGGAGTATGCCAAGACTCTGAAAATGTTTCTTTGAGCTACCGCCATCAGCGCAGTCAAGACCGCAGTGAGAACACCAATCCACGCCATAGCTGAGAAGAAGAAACCTAATTCACCAACTCCCGCAGTGTAAGCGCTGTGAAAGATTGGGAGAACTCTAGCTAAAAGGAATGGTCCCGCCAAACACTCGGTGAGGACATTGAAACATGAGGGTGATGCAACCAGCAT
>JAUVYS010000020.1 GCA_030602965.1 Candidatus Bathyarchaeota archaeon
GCAAAAGACAGCTGAGAATAGGAAGACGCGGAGAAATAGATGTCGTCCAGGATTCAGACTTCCCATCAATAGAACAGCTAAAGAAAACATAATCTTCAACGCAACGAGCACGAACAGCACAAGAACAGAAAAAGCAGATAATTTGGTTGAAACTAAACAATATCTAAAATAACGATGGTAAATATGATGATCGATGGCGTCTAGTCATGGTCTGTCTCTGACCGAGACGGAGGAAACCCTCAGAGTAACTCTGCGCTGAGACAGAATTTATATCACTTTTTCAATGAGACACAAGTATACACATACATAATAGTATAATGTGGCCAAGAATATCATTTACTCTCCTTTAATTTGACAATTTCACATATTCATTAGACAAAAAAGAATCTGGAAAAGATTATTTGTGCTTGATGTTAATGAATGAATATTCTTAATTAATGAGGTGAAATGTTTGAAAGATGATTGGGAAGAAGATAAGAAAGATTTGGAAGAAGACGAAGAAGAATGGTAAAGCCTATTTTGTAGGTTTGATTTTGTTCAAGTCCGTTAGTAGTTTGTCTTTATCTATTCCATATGTTTCTGCCACTTCACCTAATTTCAAGATACTTATCTCATATATGGCTGCTGGACAATGTAAACATGGCACGCTATACTTTAAAAGAATTTTTTCTGCTCCAGGATAACTCAGAATCTCCGCCAAGGTTGTTTCTTCAGTTATTTTGTTTTGCATAATTTCACCTTTAAATTATTGACTCATCGACCCATTTAAAAAATTTTGTGTAACCTTTATCAATCTTGAATGAAATAATCTCCGGAATTTCATAAGAATGCAATTCTTTTACTCTTTCAAGAACATTATCGAATAATTCCATTTTTGTTTTAATAATCATAGCTACTTCGTCATCTTCAATAATTTTCCCTTTCCATCTATAAATTGACTCTATAGAGAATAAGTTTACACATGCTACTAATTTTTCTTCAACTAATGTTTTTGCTATTTTCTTTGCTTCTTTTTTATTAGGAGCTGTTATGTATATTGCATAATTCCCAGTGATTTCCTCATACCTCCCTATTTTGAACTTTGATTGGTTCTGTGAAGAAATTATTTCTTATTTTTTTCTTTCAAACTCGTCCGCATGATGTTTGCAACAAAAGGTATGTTCTTCACCAGCAATGACTCTTTTATAGATAGCAAAGACACATTCTTCGGAAATATCTAATTTACATAACTCACATTTATGAAGCGTCATTTTTTTCTCCCTTTCTTCTCAAGGTAATTTTCAATTGCAGCATGTAGTCCATCTGTTGCCAGGTTTGAACAATGCATCTTTACAGGTGGTAAACCTTCGAGGTTACTAGCTACGTCGCCTCGAGTTATTTTTAGAGCTTCTTCAAGTGTTTTTCCTTTTGCCAGTTCTGTCATCATACTGCTTGTTGCTATGGCTGCTCCACAGCCAAATGTTTTAAACTTAATGTCAACTAGCCTGTTATCTTTAACTTTAATGTAGATATTCATTAAATCTCCGCAAACAGGGTTACCCACTATTCCAACACCGTCAGCGTCTGGAATTTCGCCCATGTTTCGAGGATTTCGAAAATGGTCCAAAACTTTTTCACTGTACATTATGATATTAACCCCTTTGGAGTTAAAGGTGAAATCTTTCTTAATCTTTTTACTACCCCAGGTAATAGACCTTGCACGTATTTTACATCCTCTTCTGTACTTTGTCTTCCCAAAGTGAAAAGCAAAGAACCGTGCGCTTCTTCGTGTTTTAATCCTATTGCAAGTAAAACATGTGAAGGTTCCAAAGTTTTTGAAGTGCAAGCTGATCCAGAAGAACAAGCTACACCTTTCATGTCCAAGCTCAAGATAAGAGATTCTCCTTCGATATAACTGAACCTTACGTTGACATTGTCAGGTAATCTTTCAGTTGGATGACCATTTAGGTGTGATACGGGTATATTACTTAATACACTTTTTATGAACTTGTCTCTCAATCTTGCTAGTCTTACAGATTCCCGTTTAATTTCTTTCTTTGCAATTTCAGCAGCTTTCCCCAAGCCAACTATTCCTGGCAAATTTTCGGTTCCTGATCTTAACCCTCTTTCCTGTCCTCCTCCATGAGTTATAGGTTGAACTGGTGTTTTGGCTTTAATGTAAAGAGCTCCAACTCCTCTTGGACCATAAATATCGTTTGACGAAAGAGAAAGCATATCTATGTTTTCATCTTGTACGTTTATTGGAACCTGTCCTGCAGCAGCTACCGCGTCTACATGGAAAAAGACGCCCTTGCTGTGAGTAATCTCACCTATCACTCTGATAGGCTCTATAGTTCCAATCTCACTATTGGCATACATTATTGATACCAGAATCGTTTTATCAGTAATTTCCTTTTCTAGAACTTGAATGTCAACAACTCCGTGCTTGTTAACAGGGATATATGTGACTTCGAATCCTTGTTTTACAAGGGTCTTAACTGTGTTTATCACAGACATGTGCTCAATTGAACTTGTAATTACGTGATTTCCTTTACTCTTATTTCTATAAGCAAACCCTTTAATAGCCAAATTATTGCTCTCTGTTCCGCCTGATGTAAAAATAATTTCTTCTTTTTTGTCAGCGCCTACCAGTTCTGCTACTTTTGTTCTCGCTTCATCGATCGCCTTTCGTGCTTCATCGCTGAAAGAATGACTTGATGACGGGTTCCCATATTTCTTGGAGAAGAAAGATATCATTATTTCTAAAACACGATTATCTACAGGCTTCCCAGCTGAGTGATCCATGTATATTTTTCGCATTATCGTCACCATAAGCACTTAAAAACATATGACAGCATCAGCATTTAGTATTCGGTCATTAAGAGTAGCTGCCCCAACAATTTTCGCCGGATCAGCAAAGTCTCCCTTTTCTAAACCTAGAAGAATACAACTTTGTTCACAAACTTCTAGCTTAACTCCTGCCTTAACTGCCTGATCCATTACTTGCTTTAATGTTGGAAATTCACCAAGTTTGATATTCTCAGCTGCTCCTTTTTTGACCACGGTAACTCCTTTTATTAGAAAGTATATGGTGGCATCTATCCCCATTGCTACAGCCGTAGTTGCCAGAATGAATGGTGCATAAGTTCGTTCAGGTGTGTCTACGCCACTAGTTTGTACATAGAGTATCTTCTTTCTTTCACTCAAAAGTCAACCTCCTTTACCTTTTTTTATTAAGAAGTGAAGGACGTTACCATCTTTTTTCAGTTTTAATATTTCGTGCCCAGTCCATTTCGCTAGGTTCTTTATGTCTTCTTCAGCCGCAAGGTCATCTGCTATTACTTCTAAAATTTCACCTGTAGCCATTTTATCCAGTTCCATTCGCGTTTGAAAGACAGGTTCTGGGCAGTATAAACCAATGCAATCTAAAGTTTTATCAGCCTTGAAGTCTGCAGGCAATACTTCCCTTCCTTAAAACTGTCAACATCAGTTAGTTTTTTCAAATTGTTCTTTGCAAACTTCTGAACAGAAATAGTGAATCTCACCATCTTTTTCTGTCTTGAATTTTGTTGTGTTTTCGTTTACTTCCATTTTGCAAATTGGACATGTGGCCATTTTACACGTTCACCCCTGAGTAATCCATAAGTGAATATAATTTCACATATAGAAAACCGCTTCATATATAAAAAGCTTACTATATCGGTCTCTGCAGAGTCTTCGTCTGACTTAAAAGGTTGTAAAAAATCGTCTGATGGCTTAAAGATAAGAGAACATGAAGGGTTGAACGGAAAGACACCAAGCGAAGCATGTGGTATAGAAATTAAAGGAAAAAATAAATGGATTACACTAATACAAAATGCTTCACATAATTGAAGCTAATTTCCTTTGATCATTTTACGATACCTTTCTTTATGAACTTTCAAAGCCTTCTCTATCCCTTCAATCCCGTCTATTAAATCTTTGTTAGGGTTTGGGATTGTTTTTAACCATTTGCGATGATTTTCAATTTTATTAATTACTTCTTCGAGTATTTTCAATTGTATTAAAGATTCCTTTGACATGTTGCTCCTCCTCACGTTTTTTAATTATTTATGTGAGTAAATAAAAATGTGCTGATGGTTAACACCCTCAACCATCCCACAGCAAGTTAACAGAACCATTTTTAATATCTTTCATTTGATCTTTATTTGAGGAAGGAAAAACTGAAATTAAAAGTTACATCTAAAATCAATCCATTGTCAATATTGGGTAGAATCTTAAGAACACCAATTGAAGGAACACATGTTCAAGTCATATTAGAAGTAGAACCTTTGGATAAAACAGCTGAAAGAACATTTACCACACTTTATGAAGTACCTTACATAGGATCTGAAAGTTACAAACTTTTCGGTGTATTATTTAAAATAGATCTAAAAAAAGGTAAAGTAACAGTATCCTATGATTTTCCATTACATTCTAAAGGAACAACAGAGTTCAGAGTATATTTTAAAGAATTAAAACCAGAAGATACAATATATGATGATTTAAATGCCCAAACACTGTTTAAATCTCGATATAATCCACCTTTAGGACTTCCTAAAGGAACTCGTTATTATTCTCGGATTTTTCATGTTTATTCGTTTATGGAAATTATTTTGATACTTTTTGCAATCATCTCTTCGATCGGAGCCTTCTTTGAAATATTAAACTTTTTCTTAAAATAGATACTGTTAACTTATTCGGGATGAAGGCTTTGAAAATTTTGTAGATTGCTTCAGCCACTTTGCTACTTCTGACAGAACTGCGTTTGAACTCACGTTTATTATTGGAATTTTCACTTTTGTTTCTTGTATCTCATGAAGACTTTGATATTGAGGCAAAGGTGCCCATTCAGTAAAAAGAAAATGGAGTCTACCTTCCAGATTTTCCTTAATCATTTCTGGACTTGGAGGCATTACACCTCTATCAAAAACAATGCCTTCTGCCCACATTAAAGGTCTAGCCAATCCCCCAGTTTGCACACCTACACTTCGTATTTTAATTAACTCCTCAAACGAATGTGCTATTGTTTCATGAATAATGATTTCTTGCCAAGGAGCATATGTTATTTTTACCAAGTTTTTCCATCTCAAGATAGTATAGAATGATCTGTGAAAATTTTAATTTATAAATTAATATCTGAAAAATCCATCAAGCGACCATAGACAATTTTTATAATGGGAAAAAACAAGTGGATAACACTAATACAACACTCTTCGGTAAATAAAGACTAATTCACCTTTTTCTTACATTTTTTACATTCATATTCTACTAAGTTGCCGCTACCAATATGTACTTCTTCAACCGTCTCTTACATTTAGAATGTGGATGTTTGTAATAGATTCTTTTCACCATGTTTTTTCACCTCTATTTCGGTTTAGTGATATTAACCATTAAGTCTCTTCCAATATTTTTCCATAAATTCTTCTAATTCCACATATTTTTCGGGTAGCATTAATTGTTCCTTTTTTTCTTTTCAATATCTTCTTTAATATCGTCTAATAAACCCAAAGAACTCACCATTGAATTATTATACTTTTTTATCTTTAGACTTAATTAATTTATCTATAAATTCTTCAACAGACGATTTTTTACAGGGGATAAAAACAGACGAAGACTTGACAGAACCCTAATTAAGGTTCTGTTAAGATGTCGGCACATTTAAAAGCTGTTAACCATCGGCACATTTCTTGTAATCGTTTGGTGAACTTTTCCAATTACCAACATAAATTTTTGCGAATGATGTCCATCGGGGTCAAGTTTAATATTCGATTTATTACTTACTCAATATTATGGTTCGAAAACCGCTTACAACTCTTTTGGGGATTATCTCAGGGGGTTTCATTCTGTTAGCTACAGTATTTCCAGACGCTACAAGTGAGTTGATTATTTCTATATTTGGTGTTTCAAGCGTGGATTTTGTTTTTTATGCCTTAATCGGACTTGCATTATTAGGGATATTTGGTAGCGCAATCATTCTCTTATTTGACAAGTATTCGCTTTCCATAAGTATCCTAAAAACGACAAAAAGAGCTCATCCTCATTTCGAGTATTTGACTATTCACTATTCGCAAAAAGGAGATACACCTGATACGCCTAAGCCAGCGAGACCAAGATACGTTACAAATAATAAAACGAAACAAGCCTACTGGATACCTGAATTGTTAGAGCCTTACATTAAACAAGGTCTTTTTTCGTGGGATACATATGACGGTGGAGACGCTCTCTTAAGCGATCTTAAGAAGCAACATTACAAAATCAATAGCACATATCCCTCTCTTGAAGAGCTTGGATTGTACGTCAAGTGGAACAAGAAACTTACAACAACGGAAGATGTACAGATGGTAATCAAGCTCAGAGGACACAAACTTGATGACTGGAGACTAATCTACCTCTACCCTTTGCATCGTTATATTCATATGTGGTTTAGAAAAACCCCGCCTAATGCTAGGCTCTTGCTTAAAGTCTCCATAAATCAGACTTTCATACCCCCTCCCAACGACTTAGAATTAGTCTATAAAAGGATAATCCAACACTATAGCAAAATAAAATACCCTTTTGAATCAGTTAAAAGATGGTCTGAACGTCATAATTACGAGTATATGGGAAGAAGTATTAACGAGGAAGAATTAATTAATGAGTTGCGGAAAAGGTAGGGAGGGTTATTTACATGCGTTTTGTATTAGTGTTTTCCATTTGTTTTTTCCTTTGATTTTTATTCCACATACTTCGCTTGGTGTTTTACCGTTTAACCCTTCATGTTCTCTGATGTAATTGTGGTAGATTTGAATACCTTTGAGTATCGGTGTATCTGTCTTTTTTAGTCCTCTCATTACTTTTTCTCTGTCTCTGATTTCACCGTTCAGCCTTTCCATCTTATTGTTATTTTTTCCTCCTCTAATTTTGATTGTGCTGATGTACTTTGTTTTTGGGTTTTTCATTGTCCAGAACTCTTTCTTGTAAGCGTCATGGTAAGCAGGTAAACCGTCTGTTATCAATGTCATTGGTTTCTTGCCTGTTTTTTCTTTTCCTAATTGGAACAGCTTTCTTGCATCATGTCTGTATTTTGAGTCAGATATTTCCTGTGCTATCCAAAATCTTGTTTCATCATCCATCAAAGCGAACAGCCATTTTTTATTGCCTTTAATCTTAAGGTATAGCTCATCGGCTCTCCATGTGTCAGAGACTTTGGGTTTTATCTGTTCAAGATACTTTTCCATCAGTTTGATGTATTTCTTAATCCAGTTGTAAACTGCTATATGGCTTACATTGACTCCTTGAAGTCTCAGAAACTTCTGTACGTTCCTTAATGATTCTCCTGTGAAATAAAGTTGCATCGCCGAAGTAATTATTTGTGGGGATACTTTCATCCTCTCGAAGCCCAAGTTAATTACAAACCATTTTCCGCAAGTTTTACATGAGTATCTTTGAATATCTCCATAGTTGTTGTGTCTAACTCCACGCTTTGCGATTTCTTTAGAATGACAGTAAGAACAAGATTGAATTTTAATTGGCTTTATTTCGATTTGTTTTGAAGTTTCAAGTCTTAAAGCGAGACTAAATTCAACAGCCCAGATGTGCTTACATTTTATATTTCTGTAGGTGTGATCTGGACACTTGCATTTCCAATTTTCATTAATCTTTTCAACATGATATTTTCCGTTGCCATTCTGAGAAGACACCAGATAAACAAGGGGATTTAACCTTTCAATTTGGTTTCCTTTGTTAGTTATTTCTAATCCTCTTTCTTCTCTTGTGGTTTCGGGTGTTACATGATTTGACATTTTACTTTACCTATACTTTTACCTATTATATTACCTAATATATAAACATGTAGGTATAAACCATAAGCAATTAATAGGTAATTTTTTATATAACTTACCTAAAACATTACCTATAAAGTGATAAGATATGAGTGAAGAAGAAGACTATGGAGAAACAACCACAGTAACACCAGCAACTACAAAAAGTAGTTCTATGAGAGCGACCGTTCCAATTAGTATAATCAAACAATTCAATCTAAAAGCTGGAGATAAGTTGGGTTGGAAACTTAAAGCCGAAAACGGAGAATTAGTGATAGTTGTTCAACCGATAAAGAATCAAAGACCGTGAATCGTCATGGTTGGAAAAAATAATTTTCCCAATTTTTATTTATAGACTTTGGATAGACACCGAAGAAAAAACAAGTGGAAAACACTTATCCAAAATGCTTCGAGAAAATAATTGCAAAATATATTTTCACATTTTTTTCATATCAGCGCAATTATCATACCAAACACGAAACCGATTACATAGGTTATTATAGTTGCTCCAAGTGCTTTTTCCCAAGTGGTTGAAAAAAATTGTCTGACAAGGAAAGTTTCACCTGCTATATGAATTATCAGATTTAATGGTTGTAAATTCCCCATAGCAAATTCTACAATAATATTTATCACTATCATTATATTTGCTATTCCAAAAGCTGATTGAATATTGGCTTTCTCAACATGAAATACATGAAAACCAACAATCCACAAGGCAATAGCTTCAACAATTACCCCTGAAATCAGTAAAAGGACTAAAGTATAATCAAACATTTTTCATCAATATTATAAATATATTATTATGATTTAAAATACTCTATCAACCGATTTTTGACAACGCTTTCAAAACGTTCAATCAACCGAAGACTTTACAGAACCTTATTCACAATAAATCACGCCTTCTCATAATTGTTTACAGAAAAAAAGAAGAAAAAAACATCCGACGAAAATTTACAGCCTTTCTCATCCGACGAAGAAGCGACAGAACCTTTGTTACTTCTAATGAAATAAGAATGGATGTTAACCAACGTGAGATGAGTTGATTTATTCAACTTTTGTTATACGATAACATACTATGTATAGTTCTTCTTGTTTTAATTCTTCTTCATATTTTTTCTTAAATTCTTGAAAAAAATTAATCGAAGTACTTTCTTCTGGAGCATCAACAAAGATTTGACAGAGCTTATCACGATGTATTTTTTCATCCTTTCCAACATAATATCCAGCAAACACTGGCGAGGCAAGATGTGGCGATTTAGTATATCCTTTAAATTCTTTTTGAATAGTGTTCAAAATATCGTTTATTTTAATACCTTCGATTTGTTGTCCTGTATTGTATGTAAGAGGAATTAAGATGCAAAAACGTAGAAGACTTGGAAAAGACGGCAAAAAATACCACTAAAAAGGAAGGAAAGTTATTGGGTTGCCATACTTTTTCTTGTGATGTTCCTTTACATGTTTAGGAGCACCATCAACAATGTCAATACGTTTAAAACTTATTTTCTTGTTCTCAAGATGTTTAACAGTTTCATTTCTAATCACGAAGTATCCACCGCCCAAGTCGGCAACAAGACCTTTTGTCTCTCCATTAATAAACTCATCACGAGCTTTAATGCTATCTTTAACACTATTAACTCGGATTCCTACAATATTCTCATTATGTTTAGACACATGGCTTCCCTCCAAAAACCAATATCGAAATTCGATAATAATCCATTAATCTATATTTAAATGTTTTACGCATGGGTTCTGTTACGTCTTTTTGTGATGAAAAAAACCACATGTGCCGATGGTTAACAGCTTTTAAATGTGCCGACATCTTAACAGAACCCTAATTAATAATCTTTAATAGACAGTAATTTGGTTTTAAAGGTGAAGTGTGATTCACATGAAAGACCGCCCATGTAGTACCTTCTTCAATTTACTTTCGACAGGAAGTAGATTAGACATAATAACTACACTTCATGAAGGAGAGAAGTCTGTCACAGAGATCTGCAACAGTGTTAATTTTGAAAGAACAAATGTGTCTCACCAATTAAAACGGCTTAAAGAATGTAGTTTTATATTCGTGAGAAAAGAGGGAAAAAAGAGAATTTATTCCCTGAACTTAGAGACTGTGAAACCCATATTAGATTTGGCCGAGAAACATGTAAAGAAGTATTGTAAGCATAAAATGGGAAAAACGCAAAGTTGTGAACCTTCTAATAAGAATAATAAGTGAAAGGCGATTCGAAAAAGTAAGATTTCCCGTATAGGTATTTAAGCTTGGGTTGCTAAACGAACAAGATCTTCTTCCCCTTCAGCATAACCAGATGCAATGATGTAATCTCCACTTTTGATCAGTGTTTTAGGCTTTGGTCGTATGAACCTTTTACCTCTCCTTATTACAAGAACCCACATTCCAGTTTCTTCAGGTATTTTTGCTTCTTTCAAAGTTTTTCCTTTAAGAGACGATTCATCTGAGACTTGCACTCGAGTAACTGTTTCTTCAGCTTCTTCAATTACTTGACTAAGTATCGGATGTGGTTTTAATCCTCGAAGGACAACCTGAGCTATCTCTTGCGCTGCATCTGCAATCATCTCAGTTGCTACACCGAGGCGAATTAAACCAAGAAAATATTTGGATTCTTTTGGTTTAAATCCGCTTGACAGCACAAGTAGTTCAAATTCTGTGTGAAGATCATCAACGTAATTTTCTAATTCCTGAACTTCTTCAGCTAATTCACTTCGGTTGAAAAGTATTGAAGAGTAAGCCAGATCGATCATAAGCTCCGATGTATCTTTTAGCTGAGCTAGTTTATTTGCGATAGTTTTGAATCGTCTACTGATTGAGATTTTATCTTTAACAGGAGCAGGTCTCTTTGTCTTCCCTTTAGCTAAGTCAGATAGTTTTTCAATTCCACGCGGTGCTCCTCTCGCAAAAACAATGTCTGCTTCTCGAATTTTTTCATCTTTACCAGGATTAATTGTCCATTTCTTTCCTCGTCTAATAGCTATAATGTCAATACCAATTTCAGCAGCTAAATCAAGTTCTTCCAACTTTTTATTAACCAACAATGAAGAAGCTGTAATCTTATGTCGTGCAAGCTTCTCTTCAATAGTCTTAAAAGCTTCACGCATAATCGGATGCACCGCAACCCCTTTAAGAACAAGGGCAGCTACGTCAGCTGCTGCATCTGAAATTTTATCAGTAGCAGCCGCTACTTCCGCTATGCCAACCAAAGCTTCTGCATCATCACTATCTCTAGCAGCAATCATCATGTTCATGTTTAGAAGATAAACAAGAGTGTCTATTCGTTCCTCAAGTTCAAGAACTTCTTCCCCAAGCTCATAACTATGGAAAAGGGTTGCAGAATAAGCAAGATCTATCATGAGCTCAGAAAGGTTCTTCATCTCTTTTAGAAGCTCTCTGACAGATACTGCTTCATATTCAATCTTTCTAAACTTTATCAAACGGAGAAAACCGCTCCGACTTAAAAGAATACGTTCTCTTAATTCAAGTCATGAACTATATACTTAAGATATATAACCTTATTCCGAGCTCCAGACCTAAAATATATTAGTTTTTTCGGATTTTTTCTAATTTAAATTAGGTTTTCAATGAAATTTAAAGATTCTTGAAAATACATTTGGTGAAATGAAATGAATAGTTTCTATGTTTCGTGCGTATGCACTGAATTCAAAACGTGTTTTCTGGTAGATGTATATTGTATTGTCAATTATGTTCCTTTTCTCTATGAAACCAACTTTTGGAGTTCCAATCGCCAGATAGATGTCTGAAGGGACTATGCTAATTCCAACTATAAAGCTAACCACCGCTAGTGTAAATATTCTTTTCCGATTTCTATTCAAATATATCGAGAGTTTTTTTGTTTTTTTTCTTAAATCAATTTTTTTTATTGTTGGATTGAATAGAATTATAGTTACAGCTACAACAATGAAAACAAGGATTCCTGAAGAACGTGAGACATCGGACAAGTGTGTTATAAAAATAATTCTTGAAAGAGCTGGGTATAAGCTCAGTGAAGTTTCAAATATCAAACTTGTTAAAAAGATGCTGATTGTTGCCCAAATGATCCATTGTGAATGCGTTTTACACCATTCTAAGATTTTTGAGTTTTCCCATAATCTCATATGTCTGAAAAATAAAACTGTGGCTCCAACCAAAAGAAAAATAGGTATTGTATTATTTAACCAATTGAATGGAGTTATTATCCAGAATAAAAAGGCAATAAAACTAAAGATAATAGCTGATAAATAAATTGTAAGAGAAGTATCTGTGGTCTTCCAAGCATCTTTAATTCTTTCTTTTGGTTCATCTAACCAGATGCGTATTTGTGTTTGATCTGCAAAATATCTGACATCATCAATTCGATACGGTGCTTTACCGTCTGAAGTCACATAATATGAACCTGGCTTTCTTGTTTTTAGTTTGATTGCGACAATATCTTTGCCTTTATAATTAATGTTAAACCAGGTATACTGAAGTGAGGGCTCTACTCGTTTAGCTATCTGTGAGAGTTGTTGTTGTCTTGCTTTTAATATCTGATCATTTAAAGTGCCCGTTCCTTTAAGATCAACCCTGCCTAAAATTTCTAAAGAGTCGTCTATTCCAAAAAAAATCCAACCAGAATCTTCTAAAGGTTTTGAATTAGCAATAGCAACTAATGATTCCTCTATTTTTTTACCTTGAACATTAATGAGTTCTAATGACCTTTTAAGCTCCACTTTTGACGTTTCTTTCCGATTCTTGAACGTTTGTTCAATTATTCTCTGCGCTTCAATATTTTCTTTAAACAGATCTCTGTTTACGCTCCTTTTTATCTATAATCACAGAGTAAAGAATATCTGATTTATTTTTTCTGTAAATCTTTATTACCTTCAGACACTTTAAACCACTAATTTCTCCACTCTATCTATGGATTTAATATTGGAAAAGAATTAAAAAGATTCTCATAGATCGATTACTTTGCATGGGACGCTTTCTCTCTCAGTTGTTTTTTCTCTACCTTGGTAAACTTCTTCAGTTCCTCTATTAACTTCATTGTTTTAGATAATGATGGTTCAGGTAGATTACACCCGTAATTATCATAACCCACAGAAACAATTACTGGCTTAATGTCTTTAATCCATCTGAGAAATACCTCTAAGTCAAAATCAACTATTGGCTCTATCGAAATATGTTTCCTTCCCCATTCTAATTGCTTCATAGCTGCATATCTTTCTTTAACCTCTGGAGCTTCTGAAAGATTATAGTCGCTGTTTGCCTCAATAGTCGATGACAAGATCGCATTTTCAGGAATTAACTCCAACCAGTCATAATATCTCCTAGGATTTTTGGTCTCAAAGAAAAAGATTGTTCTAGGACTATTCTGACAAGCTTCTAATACCCGTTTAATCCAACGATCTTCAATCCATCGACCCCACATATCTCCCATGGATACAACGAAAACTACAGTATTAGGCTTCCATGTTTTCCTCAATTCTTTCGCAATCAGCTTAGGATGATCAAAGCCATCTCGGTATCGTTTCACATATGGATTATCCTTAAGTCTTAATGCAATCCTTGCAGCCCAGCACCCATCACCATAACAATGATGCTTGCAACCCACAATTGGATTCCACGTTTCAATCGGATAATCCGTATCCAAATGAAACATCCTTGACTTTCTGGCCAACCTGCTTCCATTAATTCCCTACTTTCACAAGTAATTCTGTTATAAAATATGTAGTGATCATCAATATTTCTTTCGCATCGCCCAAAACAAGTAATTCTATAATCTTGGAAAGCAAAATCAGAAGTTACTCAACTGTAAACCACTCCCCCCCTGTACAACATACATGTATGTAAGAAGAAAAAAAGCTCAAAACG
>JAUVYS010000159.1 GCA_030602965.1 Candidatus Bathyarchaeota archaeon
TATATTTATAGTGCCACGTACCTTGGGGGGGAGGGGGGTCTATATGTATTTAACTTCTCTAAAAAAATCAATAAGATGCTTAACAACAGGATTTTTAAGATTTATTTTGTATTTTTTTGGTTTGTAAGGGTATTCTTTAACCCATTGCATTTGAGTCAAAGTCTTTAGGTTGTTTCTAACGGCGATTGGTTTTAATCCGGTCATTTTTTCTAAAGCATATTTTGTGAAGGTTTCCTCTTTGTTTCGAGTTAGTATGCGTAGAATTTTGAGCTTACTGATACCTCCTAAGCCAGTTTCTATTTCATCTTCTTCATCATTGAACATTTAATCCATACCACTTTTTACTCGCTCGATTAGATTATCTAGATATCTTGATAGATCTTCTGCAGCTAAACCACTTACCCCAATTTTTGTCAAGGATTTAATGTCTATGATTCCTTTATCATGAAGGTTTTGAACAATTTCCTCAAGTTTTTCTATTTTGTTTGCATCATATTCTTCGCAAACTACGTCGCAAGAGCTTCTTATTTCTCCAAGAGAAGTATAAGGCGTTTCTTCATACTTTAAGAATCGGACGAGGCCAAGTAACACATACTTCTCTCTTTCTGACAGATTTTGAATGTCCTCTGAAGTTATTGGATGATAGGTTTCACCATGAACCTTACGTACGTGCTCCGGAGTGACGTGTTTAAAGCCTTCATTGTCAGCCAGATGTCCTGAGTAAAGCAGAAGGTCAAGTGCATATCTAATATCTCCATTCACAGTTGGCGTAACGGTTATGTCAGCGATGTATTCCAGAACTTCATTTGAAAGTGCGTCTGCCCTGAAAGCTTCTTTTACCCGTTGTTCTAAGATATCAATTATTTGAGAAGAAGTGTAGGGCTTAAACTCAACATAATTTCTTCCTAGAGTACTTAATTCAGATTTGTCAAGATTCTGATGAAAGTCTGTGTTTCGAGCGATTACGATAAGACCTATGACTCCGCAGGGCTTTCCTGGATTTATTTCATTTAATCTGGTGAGATCATAAACGATTTGTTGATTTGTATGTTTTAGAAAGTAGTCGATCTCATCAAGCGAAATTAGAATATACTTTTTTTCATCTTGAAGGTACTTTACCAGTCGCCGAAGCATCTCTTCGGCACTTAAGCTTGCAGAGTAAATTTCGGACGCTCCTTGCTCCAAAATGTTTCTGTACAAAACAACTTTACTTTTACCTTGCAACTTTAAATTGATGTAAACATGTTTGAGATTAATTCCTTGTTCCTCAGCTTGTTCCAGAAGAATCTGAGCAAATCGGAAATCAGTACAAGTCTTACCTGATCCAACTCCCCCTGTTATTTGAATCGTTTTCAAATGCGACTTTGAAATGTTTTCCAAAGTATCTTTGAAAAAAGATAATAACCGCTCAATTTCACCATCTCGGTGAGGAAGGTTTTTAGGAATGTATCTTGGTGAAAGTTTCTCTTCGTCTATAAAGACACTTATCCTATTTCTCATAGGTTAACCCTTGCAAATAAATTAGGAGAATAGTTCTTTGAGATTAATGTTATAATTTAGATCAGCTAAATAAAACAATCTTTTTTAATTGAACTTAAAGACAGCGCTTAATTATAAATAAAATATTGGTTGTGTTAAAAATGATTGCTTATGTGTTTAGAGGACGAAGAATATCAGCAAAAGTTGATGAACGTGCATTTCCATCAGGAAAAAGGACTGAGGTAGAAATAGTTGAATGTCCAAATGCAGTTGTTATTCTACCCATTCCGGAGAGAAACAACATTGTTTTACTTAGACAATACAGACCAGTAATTGAAAAGTGGATATACGAGTTACCTGCCGGATCGTTAAATCCTGGAGAAAATCCGGAAGATAGCGTGTTAAGAGAGTTAAAAGAAGAGACCGGTTATAGAGCTAAAAAGGTTACAAAAATGTTTGACATGTATATGGCACCTGGATATAGTACGGAAATAATACATAGTTATCTGGCTGAAGATCTTACTGCTGGTGAAGCAAGACTTGAAGAGGATGAAGAATTGACCGTTGAAATTTTACCGCTAAAAGTTGTTGTTAAAATGATAAAAAATAATGTGATATGTGACGCGAAAACAATAGCCTCAATATTATATTATGTAAATAATGTAAAAGCATGAAAAGTTTGTATGATTATTATATTAATAAAAAAAGGAAGGTTAATGGCTGTTTAAATCCTGAATCTGTTAGAGTGGATTTTGAAACTCTTCAAGTAATACTTTGATATCGACGTTCACAATTTCTCGTCCTTTCTTTCCCATATTGAATCACTGACATGATGTTATAGTATTCAGATTACAAACCTTTATCGTCATCTTTGTTAAATCTATTTTATTGTAGGAGATTTTTTCGTGAAAGAGGCAATGTTTTATGATAAGCTTAGTGATGGTTTTGTCAAGTGTAATCTTTGTAGTCACAGATGTAAAATAGCAGATTCTAAGCGCGGAATATGTAAGGTCAGAGAAAATAAAGAGGGACTGTTGTATACTCATGTTTATGATAAGGTAATATCTCGAATGGTAGATCCAATAGAGAAGAAACCTTTGTTTCACTTTTATCCTGGTTCCAGTGCATATTCAATTGCAACTGTGGGTTGTAACTTTCGATGTTTGAATTGTCAGAATTATGATATTTCACAGATGCCTAGGGATCTTGAAGGGAAAATTATTGGAGAAAAAGTAACTCCCACGGATATTGTTAACGAAGCAAAAAGAGGTGGTTGTCAAATTATTGCATACACGTATACTGAGCCAACAATTTTTTATGAGTTGGCTTATGAAACTGCAAAGCTCGCGAGTGAAGAGGGAATAAAAAATGTGTTTGTGACTAATGGGTATATTACTGCTGAAGCCTTGGAAGAGATCTCACCTTATTTAGATGCTGCAAACATTGATTTGAAAAGTTTTAGTGACGATTTATATAGAAAAATATGTGGTGCTCGTTTACAGCCAGTTCTTGATTCGATTCGACTTCACAAGGAACTTGGTGTTTGGATAGAAATCACTACTCTAATCATTCCAAACTTGAATGATAGTGAAAGGAACTTGCGAAAAATAGCAAAATTCCTGGTTGATATTGATGCTGGAATACCTTGGCATGTCTCACGGTTTTATCCAACATATAAGCTGCTGGATCATTTAGCAACACCCGTTAACACTTTAAGATTG
>JAUVYS010000164.1 GCA_030602965.1 Candidatus Bathyarchaeota archaeon
AATACGTCACTGAAAGAAACGAAGTGAAAATCTACAGGAAACGTAAATAAAAAACCTAATACATTTGTTCAAAAAGACTACCTATTTGTATAAAAGCAAGTGAAGTATTCTAAGGTTTAAACGTAACTTCGGAGTTAAAAAGTTGAGTTCAGGGTTCAATCATATTGTACTTCCAGAAAAGTTTGGTGAGGTTAGAGGACTAGTTGAATCTGAGTTCCAAGTTTTACAAGGTTATGTTAATTTTGGAGTTCCAACCTTCATTATAGCTCAAGGAGCTACAAAAATACCTTTTAGGAACCTTGTTGAAAAAATGAGTGTTAAAGGCTACATTCCAAAGCTAAAAAAAATGAACGATGCTCTGATTATAGGGGTAATAACGAAACCAGTTATAAAGCCTTCAAGATGGGAGTATAACCTACTTCTCTTTTTAGCTACTGTGATCTCTGTTTCATTTTCAGGTTACTTAGCTAGTATAAATCCAGTTTTAATTGAGCTTCAAGGAGGTTCAAATGTTCTCATTCAAACAATAATCTTTGTTGCTGCTGTTTTTGCAATAATTGGTCTCCATGAGTTGGGCCATCTAACAGCCAGTCTTTTGAAAGGTAAAGAAGTAACATTTCCATATTTCATTCCAGGGTTTCCGCCTTTAGGAACCTTTGGTGCAGTTATTGTACAGAAAGAGCCTCTGGTCAATAAAGATGAGATGTTTGACATCGGTTCAAGCGGGCCAATCTTAGGGTTTATAGTTACATTCATAATTGCGATAATAGGTCTACAGGAAGGTTTTTCCTTTACAGTTTCGATTTCTCATCTCGAGAGTCTAGCAGCAAAGTACCCTGGGTCTATTGGGGGCATTACCTTTTTACCACTTCTGATTCAAGGATTACTTGCTTTTAGACCCGTGCCTTCTGGTCACATATTGATTCTTGGTCCATTAGCATTTACTGCTACAATTGGAGCATTTCTGACATTTCTTAATCTATTACCAGCTTCGCAGCTTGATGGTGGATGGATTAGCCTATCGGTGCTTGGAGAGAAAAGGCATAGAATTCTTTCATGGGCTTCAGTATTAGTACTATTTCTTTTAGGTTACTGGGTTATGGCGTTACTCGTATTCTTCATGATAAGGAGCAGAAGCATAAGAGCTGCGTCTCTAGATGAAGTTTCGCCTCTTAGCACTTCAAGAAAAGTTATGGCGGTTTTATGTATTGCGATTTTCATTCTTTGTTTTACAATTCTTTAACTACTTCTTCAAGATTGGAAGAGTCAATGAGCCATGTGGTAAAACTAAAACCTTACTATTTTTGCCAGTAATTTTGAAAGCTGACTGAAGAGCTAGGTTGACAGAATTTGCTACTCTTAATCTGAAAATATTCTCTGCATAAAAAGATGGCATTGTTGAAACGAGAAAAATCTTGACATTCTTCAAAGCCTTGAAGAGATAGTAGGCTTTATGTGCGCCTAAAAGAAATTTTCTCTTTAATCGTCTCTCTACGTTTTCAATGTTCTTGTACTCCTTCATCCACTTATAGAATACTTCATTTCCATGGCCTTCGAGGCATTCTGCGACAAGGATTATGACTCCGCCTTCTTTGACAACGCCAAGTGCACTATCCACTGCCTTGTATGATTGATAAAGGTCAATGTCAAGTGGGTATCCGCCTGGGCTTGTCAGAACTATGTCAGCCGGCTTCTCCACTGGGATTTTATACATCTTGTCAACGAGCTTCACTCCATGCATGAAGACTTTATCCAAATCACCTGCGAAAACTCTCACAATTTTTTTTTCAGAGTTGAGAACTACATTTAGTGTAAAATTCACGTTTGCCATATGTGCTGCTTCTTGCATGTCCAAGTGAACGGGGTTTCCATCGAGGTTTCCAGTTTTCGACTGTGGATGTAATAAGAACGCATGATTGTGTTGGATCGTGTTTCTACCGGATATTGCTGGTAAGATGCTTTTCCTACCGCCACTATAACCAGCATAATAGTGAAAACCAACATCACCTGTTAAGATCTTTACATCAGCTTCTATGAACGTCCTGTTAAGTAGAACCTTTGTTCCTCTGCTCGTTTCCCCAACTTCTACAAGATTATTTGCATCGCAGTCATGATCAACTACTTTTACCTTGTCTTTTACGTCTTCCCCGATCAGAGCTGAGAACTCGTTTGGTTTTGTTGATCTGTGGATTCCGCGGCCAATAATTATAGTAATATCCTCTTCTTCTACTCCTGCGAGATTCAGTTTGTCTAAGATTGGAGGAAGCATTAATCGATTTGGCGTAGCTCGAGTTGCATCATCAACAACAATAGCAATCTTATCTCCAGAGCCTACAATATCTTCCAATCCCTTGCTTTCCAATGGCTTGTCTAAAGCCCTCATTATCTCAGCATTTGAATCCTTAACTCCAAGGCTACTTTTTGTTTCGACTACTTTTGATAGGTTCTCTGCCTGAATTCTAGCAACTACTTCTGTTTTTCCATATGGAAGCCAAAGTTCAACCAAAACTCTACAACCTCATTTTTTCTATTATGTTCAGTCTTTAAATCAGTTGATAATGTATCATTCGAAGTGAGGTTCAATTTATTTATTACCAGAATCATTAGTTAATCCAAGTATTTCTAAAAACAGTTTTAAATTTGAATACTTCATCTATCTTTAAAGTAGGTAAGACTATCTTGAGTTGGGAAAAGCGAAAGAATGAGCTTAATAAAGAAATTTGTGACCTTATGGTTAGAATCGGAGCATTAAAATTTGGCGCATTTACCTTATCAAGTGGTGCTCTCAGCCCCTATTATATTGATCTTAGAGTTGTACCAAGCTTTCCTCATGCATATCATAAAATTGAGGAAATGTTCACCGAAATGGCTAGAATAGATGTTGGTCTTGAGAATTTCAAGCGGATAGCAGGAATACCAACAGCTGGAGTTCCATTCGCTTCTGTTTTAGCTTACAATCTTTCCAAACCTTTTCTGTATGTACGTACAGAGAAAAAAACTCATGGTGAGGAGAGAAGAGTGGAAGGAATCCTTTACCCAGGAGATAAGGTATTACTTGTGGATGATCTAATAACAAAGGGAACAAACCTTTTGAACGCAATTGATGCGATTAAAACTGAAGGTGGCGTTGTTGAAGATGTTCTCGTTCTCATTGATAGG
>JAUVYS010000034.1 GCA_030602965.1 Candidatus Bathyarchaeota archaeon
GTATGTAAGAAGAAAAGAAGCTCAAAACGGGCTTATTTGCCTCTTAAAACCCATATTTTTACATTAGTATGGTAATGTCAATAAAAACACCCTGAAAGTTGTTTAGAACTTGAGCATTCATGTTCTTTTCAACAAAAAGAAGTGGACTTCACAGTTTTTGATGGTTTTAAAGTAAAATATTGAGTGGTCTTTATTGAAAATCAATCTTCTCTTATCTTGATCTTTCTACTTTTTGGAAAGAGAAGGCTTTAGCATGATATTCTAGTTGTTTTACATGCGGATTAATAGAGCCACCTATTGGATTATGGATAGGATTAATGGATTATTAACAGGATTTTTCGAGGATTTTAGGATTATTTATTTGGATAGTTTTATTTAGAGAATTAATTCAAGGATTATTCTGGATTAATGGATTTTTTACGCATATTGGATATTTTAGATAATCTTTCCACGTGGAAAGAAAATTGTCAAAATCCCCCTATTTTACTTTTGAGGTTTAAATGAATAAAAAAGATCAAAAATGGGTATTAGACACCATTGACATATATGCAGGACGCATAATGAATTCTGTCAGGAATTTGGCGAGAATAATAACCGACCATAACAAAGACGTAAGATCTTATGAAGAGCGAATCTTGAGATTAGAGGAACAAATGGACGAAATCAAAACATATCCTACAAACAATAAATTAAAGCTTCTAAAACGGCTTGACGCCCCAAAGAAAGAGAAAAATGAAGAAACAGCAGGGTCCATAACGGGAGAGATAGTTGGAAAAACCTATTACGAAAAAATACCGACGGCCATACAAACATTTGGACCGTTACAGATAAAAAAACTAGCAGATCTCGTAGGGGCTGACTCAACGAATTCTTTAACGTCTACATTAGCTCGACTCTCAAAAGCAAACATAATTCATAGGGTTAAACGTGGTATATACGCTTTAGTGGAAAAAAATGGTCTTTAGGAGATAAATCAAGCAACTTATTTCTCAATTCTTAAGGTTTCTTCTCCCTTGAATTAAGCAACCTTTTGATTTCTAACATGACTTCTGTGTGGGTCTCCAAATTCTTAGCATAAGCCTTTTCAGCTTCCGCTCTTCGCAAATTAACTCTTGCTAAAGCCACATTACTAGCGACAAGATCTTTGATCCAGCGTGGATATGTTTCATCAACTTCAACATATCTTCTATGGCTTTTATCCCCTTTAATTAGAATCCCTAAGCTATTCATGTAGTAATCAATATCCCACGATTCTTTATTGTATACCGGTACAGTAAATGTTCTACTCCGATTAGATGGAAGAAGAGTATTAGCTATCTTCTCGCAGGAACTCCAATGTATCTCCTTAACCGTTAAGAAAGCAGATTCTATTGTGTACCTTAAATCCTCCTCCGAAACATTTTTTCCTCTCAAAACTCTACAAGATTGACTCCTAGGATAAACCCAAATAGTGCACTTTTTCTTCGGAGCTATAAACATTATTTGCCGATTCCAATTGTTAGACCGGTAAAACCGTCCCACGTCCTTACTATTTCTATCGGCCTCATTACAAAGAAGGGCGAAAGTTGATCCGTCAATGTCCAGAGTGTAATAGCTTTTATGGTCAGGTATACTTCGGGGTTGGCCTGGAACCTTAGTAGAGTTATACTTTTTAATTCTATGTGTTTCAATCCAAACCATTCCTTTATACCTATTATAATCGATTTTCAATAGCCTACAGATTGCTTTTGCCTTTGAATTTGGATATGTTCGAATAGCATCTTGAATACGTTCTGTGATTCCAGGACGATCCTTAGTAGAATCCTTACTAAGGTTTTTAGAAGTTTTTGAAACCATTGTTGTTCATAATAAAAATACAATAAAAAACACCCTGATTTCACATGTAGAAGTTACCAAATAGATCTTAGAAACATTGGGTAGAACCAAGTTTAGCGGAAAGACTGATTATGTGCGTCTGTCATGTCATATTATGACAAGAAATGACGAAATTAGCTAAACACAAGATACGTTTTTTTTCAAAAGACGGAAATTTTAATGAAATCTTTCATGAAGAAGTTATCAGGTCTGTAAGAAATAAAGTTCTACAAAAATTTTTATATTTATTTTTCGTCGGTTGGGGAGATCCTAGTATGCCTACTAATAATAGACCATTATTTAGAGTTCTTATTAAACGATGTTTAAAGAAAGGCATTTCTCCTTCAGATCCTGAAAACATCGCAAATATGTTAAAACCTATAGACGTAATGATACAATTAGGTTGCTCAAAAAGAACTGCTTATGAATATATTTCTGCTTTTAGATTTTTAGTGTCATGGGTATGAAATAAAAAGCAATTGATGAACAGTATGTCGTATAACAAAATATGTATTACCTCAATATCAGATTTTTAGAATAAAAAAAAGTTTTTTCTTAGTATTTTTATATTGAGATTATTGGAATGACTTACAATCAAGAATTTGAAAAAGTTGATGAGTTTCGCATCTCTGTTCCATCACCTATAGTTGAAAAAATTGGTTTAAAACCCAGAAAAAAATACCGTCTCGAATGGGGAGTATTAGTCAATAAAACTTTAACGTTAAAATTCATCGAAAAATAAGCTTATACACCTATTTTGTTTCTACATTTTTTACAGTAATTAGATGTGAGCTTATTCAACGTATTACATCTGGAACATTCTATTCTTAATTTTTCTCCGCATTGATCGCATACCAGTGCATCTGAATCAGCAGGATTCTTACATTTTGGGCAAACATTCATTGTGTTATTATTATTAAAATACGCTTTAAATGGGGCTTCACTATAGACCTTTTCTTCGGTTAAAGCTTCGAGTATCTTATCAACAAACTTAATGATGTCTGGCTCTCTACGCTTTGCTTTTACAGTTTGTAAAACTCGTTTAAACTCATCTTCCACATCTTTCCGACGTGTTAGGCTTAAAAAAGGCAAACCTTTCATGTATGCTTCTTTCAGCTGCTCTTTTGTTGGTTTGAAGTATCTTGATTCTGATCCTGGAAGCTTATGTCCCATCATGTGCTCAATAAAGGTTCTCGGTACACCTGCTGTTTCTAATTGAGTTTTGAAGAATTTTCTTAAGCTGTGGGGTCTCAGTTCATTTGGTTTTCCCGTCTTCTCTGCTAAACCTGTTTGAAGCAACGCTTTTCTAATATCATCATAAATACAGTGCGGTCCTATTGGAATAACCTCTTTTTTCCCATGATGTCGTAACAATGGATTAGTATCGGTGAATTGTTCTCCGGGAATCTTCTTTGTACCTACCTTTCTTACATGAAAATACAGTTTTAGAAGATTGATAGATTCTGGTCCAATGAACGTCTGATAACTCTTTACTCTTCCCTTTGTTAATTCAGCTGAGATATGTATACATAATGGAACTTCACCCTTTTCCAAGCCTTCTCGGACATGACCATTTGTTAATCTTGCTAGAGTTCCAATTCTCATACCGCTTTGGGCTAAAATCGCTATCTCCACTTGAGCACGTAAATCAGACACTTGAAGAATCTTATGAATCTCATCTTGTGTGATAGCCCGATCCTCATAGGTCACCCAATTCTGTATCCGTCTAATCGGTAAATGAACACCATTATGGTCAAAAAAGCTCTTCAGAACCGTTGTATACAGTACAACCGTTCCCTTCGCTCTTCCTTCCTTCATAGTAAATGCTTTGATCTGCTCCACAAATTTTCTTATCTTCACTTCAGAACTACAATCAGAAACAAGCTGATCAGGGGTTTTTCCAACAAAACGACAAAAATTCTTAAGAACAGTCAAATACATTTTCTTGGTATTCAAACTGCCAGAACGTTCATACGCTATGTCACTCAACCATTTATTAACCGATTTATACTCTTCTAAATTCAATTCTGGGCCTCATAATAAAAATATACTTAAAGCCCAGAGCTTCGTATCTAACCTTTATATCATTTCAATCAACCTTGGATACATTCTTATATTATTGAAAGAATTGTAAGTTTTTTCAGTGAAAGGGCTGGTCATTGTTTATCAAGGAAATCATTCTTGAAAATTTCATGTCGTATGAATATACTAGGATGCCTCTTAAACCGGGCCTCAACATGATTTGTGGTCCAAATGGATCAGGAAAATCCGCAATTCTTTTAGCCCTCTCAGTAGCATTAGGACAGACTTACACTGAACGTTCAAGAAAGCTAAGCAACCTTATTCGTTGGGGAAAAGATGTTGCAAGAATTACATTAGTCTTTAACAACACTGTCAGTAAAGGAAGACGTCCATTCCCGAAGTATAGGACTGATGATTTTCACCTATCACGATATTTGAGAAAAGACGGGACATACTGGTATGAAGCGAACTTTCGTGCCATTGATAAAACTGATGTTGTTAGACTTCTCTCTGGACTTGGTGTTAATCCAGATAACATGTTAATCATAATGCATCAAAACATGGTAGAAGAGTTTGCGCTGACTACTCCCCAGCGAAAACTTGAGATGGTGGAAGAAGCTGTAGGTCTAGGTGAATATAGGGAGAATATCATCGAGTCTAGGGCAAGGTTATCAAAAATTTTAGGTGAAGAGGAGTCTGTTAGAAGCCTTTTTGAGGGTGCTGAACAAACCCTTGAATATTGGAAGACAGAGAACGAAAAATATCAACGCTGGAAACAATTAAGCAACAGAAAACAATTTCTTGAAAAAGAGTTGTTTTGGTCTCAGCTTATCGAACAAGAAAAGCTGAGAGAGCTGTGGGTGAAGAAGACAAATAAAAAAAGAAGTGACTTCACTGCTGTAGTTAAGAAACTTGAAGCAACAAAGAATGCAACTAAGAAACTGAGGAAGAGGTTAGATAATTTAAATTATGATCAGAGAAAATCATTCTTCTCCCTTTTACAACTTGAGAAAGAAAAAACCGAGGTTGAAGTAAAAACCCAAATCTACAAGCAAATGCTTCAAGAAATGTCTAACCCTCTTGGTGATATGAAAGAACTAAAAGATTATTTTGAAAAAGCTAGAACTTGGATTAAAACTTCCAAGGACTTCAGGAACGATTTAAACAGAAAGATCAAACAGGCAGATAAAATTTTGCTCAAAACAGAAGATCAAACCCACCATTTAACTGAAGATTACATTGACAAACGTGTAGATAAGGCGCTTCTCAACTATAAAAAAGAAATTTTAGAAAAGGAAACACGCGAATATTCCAAGGAACTGGCTAAAACCGAAAGAGAACTTGTGAAACTGCGAGAACTTGTTGAAAAGAATAAACCTAGAATTGAAACAACACGTAGTCCTCTTAAAGTCACGGAAGAAGGTAAACTCATAAATGCTCAGATTATTTCACTCGGAAAAATTTCTGAAGATGCAGAAAAAATGTTCTTTAACTATTCAAAGATATTTGAAGATATAAAGAGAAAAACTCAAACACTATCAGAGAATAGAACAAAAGCCTTGCAGGAAGTTGAAATTCGAATAAAAGTATGGCGGAAATTGATAAAGAACATACTTGATAACATGAATCCAACATATCAAGATATTCTGTCAAAAATTGGAGCTATAGGAAGCGTTAGACTCATTAAAGCTGAAGATGTTGAAACTGCGGGTTTAGAATTACTTGTGGGTTTTAAAGGTGCAAGTCCAACAATTTTGGATGCTTATACGCAAAGTGGAGGAGAAAGAAGTACTGCAACGATCGCTTTTCTTCTTGCACTACAACAACACATCAAATCACCAATAAGAGGTGTAGATGAGTTTGATGTACACATGGATCCAAGGAACAGAGAAATAATTACACAAACTCTCTTGACATCCACGACTGATAGAGATTACCAGTACATCACAATAACTCCAGGTCAACTGTCAAGTACATTAAACAATGCACATGTCATCACAGTACAAAAAACAAGTGGTACGTCTGAAGTTAAAACAGTGATTTAGATGCCAAGTAAAAAGACAATGGGAAGAGAATACCTCCTTCGAATCCTCTCCTTTTGTCTTTCAGTTTCTCAGAAAGGAGTGGACCCATTTGAAGTTGAGGTACAAAAGTTACTTGAATCCATCAGAAAATATTTACCTGAATGGAAACTACCAGAAGATTTTAACCTAGACGCAGAGACTTTGAACCGCATATCTTCGATAGTAGAGTTACAGGGGAAATGGCTTAGACACTTATCATCATCTCTGTATATTGATCCTCTTCTAATCGAACTTAAACTAAAGATACTTGAACCAGAAGCCTTGGCGGAGATGTTTTCAAAATGTTGGAGACCTATTGTGGAGATGGAACAACTTGTTCCAAAGAGAGTAAAAGAAGCTATAGACTATTGGAATCTTCTTCCTCCAATTGAAGAAAGATGGCCTGAACTCGAAGTCAGGAATATAGATTTGAACCATACTACAATGGAAAGTCTAAGAGAACTGGGAATAATATCTGACATTTCGTTCGAAGATGTATTGAAGAAGACATGGAGAGAGTTGAAGAAAGCTTCGAACAAAAGGGGAGTTCCATTCTGGAATTTTATTAATACAGCGTCTTATAGTGAAACAGTGAGAAGAGCATATTTAGCAAGTTTTTTGGTGACATATGGATATGCCAAGTTAGAGATTAATCCTTTAGAAGAAGAAATAATTCTAATTCCTTTAAAAGAGCAGAGAAATATTAACTCTAACGGTCAAGGTGTATCAATACCATTGTCCATTGATAGAGAGACCTGGGAGAGAATGAATAAGAATTGAGTATGCAAAGTGCAGGTTATGCAAGGAAAGTTAAGAAAGCTGTACAAATGCTTCTTTTCAAAAGACATAGAAAACCAGGTGTGAGAGGATGGGAACTTAAAAGATCGCTAGGAAGAGATTATATGAAGATCATCAAAATGTTAAACAGTAGGCTTGATGACCTTGGTCTCAGAGTCAAAATTGTTTATGAGGGCCCAGAACCTCAAAAGAGTCCAAAAGAGGGGGAAATTGAGCGAGCAAGGTTTTTTGTAACTTTAAGAAACCCTTCAGCGTCCGTCGATACATTATCGGGATGGAGAGTAGATGAGATAGCAGCTTTAACAGCCGCGATAGCTTACATAACCTCAAAGCAAGGAAAGGCTCCAAGAAAAGATGTTGAAAAACTTCTAAGAGAAAAATTTCCAAAATGGAAAGTTGAGATGAATTTAAACCAATACATCAAAAAAGGGTACATGAACGAAGATGATAATAGAACATTATATATCGGGTGGAGAAGTAGAGCTGAGATCGATCAAAAAATGCTTCTTAACCTACTCCTCAGAGAGAATGTTAATTAATTTTCTAATAATAAATATTCAAGGATTTCACATAGGTGTTTAGATGTGAGATTGGATGAGATCATTGAAGACACCGCTTTCAATCTTATTCAATTAGCCGTCACAGAATTGCCTGCTGACGTCCAAGAGGCTTTGAACAAAGCTTACAAACTTGAATCTTCCAAAATGGGTAAAACCCAGTTAAAAAACATCATTGAGAACTTTGATCTTTCTAAGAAACGGATAATTCCCATGTGCCAAGACACAGGTTTAATCGAATTTCATGTATCAATTGGAGATCATTTCAACTTTTTACATGAATATACCAAGTCCCTGATCAGAGCCGCAAAGAAAGCCACATTAGAAATTCCACTTAGACCCAACGCTGTTCATCCTTTCACTCGAAGAAACACGGGAAACAATACTGGATTACACATACCTAGAATTAGTTTTGAAATCATCAAAGGTGATTTCATGGACATCCAAGTCTTTCCTAAGGGAGCTGGTTCAGAGAATATGAGTCAACTGAGACTCCTAAATCCAAATGAAGGTGTTGAAGGTGTAATGAAGTTTGTGATTGATTCAGTTATCAACGCAGGAGCAAAACCTTGCCCTCCAACAGTTATCGGTTTAGGTGTAGGAGGATCTGCAGATTACGTCATGGAACTAGCAAAGAAAGCTCTGTTAAGGCCTCTAGACAAACAAAATTCTAAAAAAGAACTAGCTGAGTTAGAAGAAGAACTAACAAAGTTGATCAACATGACAGGGATTGGACCAATGGGACTGGGAGGTTCAATAACAACCTTAGGTGTAAATATGGAATTAGCGTATTGCCATACAGCCAGTCTACCTGTAGGCGTAATATTTCAATGTTGGGCAGCTAGAAGAGCCAAAGCTAGAATAAATAGTAATGGAGAGGTTGCGTACCTCACTCATAAGAGGTGAAGACTTGCCAGTATTCAGATACAAAACCCCGGTTTCTGAAGAGCAGGCTCGAAAACTAAGAGTCAAGGATGAACTATTTCTAACAGGAAAAATATTCACAGCTAGAGATCAAGCCCACTTAAGAGCTTTAGATTATGTAAAAAACAAACAAAGCCTGCCAATAAACCTTGAAGGAACACCTCTTTTTCATTGCGGTCCCTTAGTCAAAAAGATCGGGAGAAAATGGAGAATAATATCTGCTGGACCCACAACTAGTTCTAGGTTAGAAAATGTCGAATCTCAATTCTTAGAGTTTTTCAAACCACGCATAATAATTGGAAAAGGAGGTATGGGCCACCAAACCTCTAAATCACTACAAAAAGTTGGTGCTGTTTATTGCAGCTTAACAGGTGGTGCTGCTGTACTTAGTGCAGACGCAATAGAAAAAGTAGAGAGAGTAATATGGCTAGATCTTGGAGTGCCTGAAGCACTATGGATATTAAGCGTAACAAATTTTGGTCCCCTTATAGTAACTATGGATTCTATTGGTAACGATTTGTATGAAGAGATTAAGAAACAAATTGAAGTAAATAGAGAGAAAATATATCAACAAATTATCGATTTTTCAGCAGGGTATAAATTAATTATATAAACAGATTAGTTGATAGTAAATAGCTCAATAGAAGGATTATTTTTGAGCGAAATCGTTTCGATATCACTGATAGCAATTAGTATAGTCATAATAATTGGGTTTCTCAGCAGCTATCAGTTCGGTCGAACCGGATTTCCCGGAGTTTTGTTTTTAATATTTCTAGGATTCGTATTTGGTCCTATTCTGAATGTTATAAGAATTGAGGAGGTTGCAATTTTCGCTCCTTACTTGACAGTTCTAGCGACGATCCTCATACTCTTTGAAGGAGGCTTAGAGATGAACATCCAGAAGACCATCAGAGGAACTCCCCGTGCTTTGCTTTTAACCTTATTAGTCTTTGTTTTTAGCACTGTAGCAGTTGCATTGTTCATGCTTTTACTGGGTTTTGACATACTTTATGGTATATTATTAGGAGTTATGATTTCGGGAAACAGCGCGGCTGTTATTATTCCGATCATTCACAGGATAAAAGTCAGTGATGAAACTATTGCTGTCGTAACTTTAGAATCTACTTTAAATAATGTTTTCAATATTGTTTCATTTTTTGCTGTTGTGGGGATAATCACAGCTGGTCAACTAAACGTTCTTGTTGTCGCTCAGGACATAGCCGCTCGTTTTAGCGTAGGGGCTATTATTGGAATCATTATTGGAGTTTTTTGGCTTACTGTTTTACTTAAGATCAAACGAGAAACCTTTGCTTATATGTTAACGATAGCGGTGCTTTTACTGTCATATTATGCATCCGAGTATCTTGGAGGAAATGGTGCTCTAACAGTTCTACTTTTCGGAATTGTACTTGGCAATGAAAAGGAAATCTTTAGAATCATTCACCGTGATGTGGAAGAAATAGCGATTGATGAGTCCATGATTCGATTTGAATCTGAATTAGCTTTCCTAATAAGAACATTCTTTTTCGTGTACATAGGATTAACAATAAACATAACAAATTACATGACTATAGTTTATGGAATAATCATCTCGATTCTATTACTCCTCATGAGAATATCAGCAACCTTTTTCGCAACAATTGGCAGTTCACTGAAAAATGAAAGACAGACAATCATTGTTGTTTTATCAAGAGGCTTAAGCGAGGCAGTGCTTTCAGTATTACTTCTTGAATATGGGCTTCCTTATTCAACAATGTTTCAAAATATTGCATTTATTGTCATCATTATCACGAACATTCTGTGCACTATTGGTATCTATACTCTAACAAAAAGAAGAAAGATACTGCTGTCTTGAAAAACATCCTGCTAAAAACCTATACGATTCATAATTCCAATCAAAATGATGATCCACGCACTCAAACCAATAAAAGCTAAGTACCTACGATTGATATCTGAAGATATTGGAGACAAAGAGAAACACATTGAAAAACTAAAGTTAAAGAAAATGGACTGACTGACTGCATAACATTATTTTAAACATTGATATGCAAGATTTTTAGAAGATATTTTAAAATAACTTCAGAAGCGTCTTCATCTGGAAACTGAGGGTCATCAAACACAGGTTCCGTTTTTCCAAAAAGACAAAACGCTTCGATTCCTTTGAGTTTAGCAAAGCCAAATACAAGCCCTGAGAACCCATAAAAAGGACCCTGATATTCCATATCAATATCGTATTTTTGCTTCATTTCATTAAGAGTTTGTAAATGGGTTGCAGCACAGCAAATATCTTTATCTCCCTTTGTGTAGCCTGCCACTACAATAATCTTTTTAACCTTCATTTCTTCGTAGAGATCCAATACTTTCCGTGCTACCTCATGTTGACCTTCAAAATCAGCGTGATATCCCTGTGTGATGATGAGTGGAGGAGAATCACACATGTAAAATTCGACTTTAGGAAATATTGGCTTACCTTTTTCAATGCTTATTCCACCAAGACCTGGGAATTTGGGGTCTGGAGCATATGATGGTACTTTTTGATAAATCACAGGAAAATGGGTTGAATAAAGTTCAGCAATGAGTTTTGGTTTTAATATATCAACAAG
>JAUVYS010000160.1 GCA_030602965.1 Candidatus Bathyarchaeota archaeon
CCAAAATACCTCCCCTTCGACGAGCACCATCCGACGAACCCAGACTCTCCATACGCATCGAGTAAAGTGAGCGCCGAGAAGGTCTGTCGACTCTTCAACAAAGTTCACGGACTCAACGTCGCGGTACTGCGATATTTCTCGGTCTACGGTCCCCGACAGAGACCCGACCAAGTGATCAGATTATTCGTAAGCAGAGTTCTCACCGGCAAGGCTGTAGAAATTTACGGAGGCGGAGAACAGACTAGAGACTTCACCTACGTAGACGATGTGGTCAGAGCCACTGTACGCGCGGCTGAAGTTGAAGAAGCCAACGGAAGCATAATCAACATCGGTAGCGGTAGAAGGATCTCCATCAATAACCTCCTCTCTGAAGTCGTAAGGTTAAGTGGAAAGGGGGAACCACTCGTCGTGAAGAAGGAGAAGTACAGAGGGGATTTCCCCCACACCCTTGCCGACATAGGGCTCGCCAGGAAACTGCTGGATTACAGGCCCAGGGTAGACTTAGAGAAGGGGTTGGTTAACTTCATTGAATGGTATCGGAGCCTCGGAAAGGCTGATATGTAGTCACTCTGATGATATGAGTGTGCGCACTTTTAAACGTTGGACTATACCATTTATGAGTTTAAAAGACTCCTCGCTTATCATTAGTTCAGAGATGACGGTTATGTTAATCTTATCTTCGAAGGGTTTAATGATATCGACCTTTCTTCTTTCACGTTCATCTTCTAATTGAAGATGTAAATATGCGCTTCTATCCTCTATTCGAGTCAGCTTGAACCCGTCAGGAAGTAAAGATTGAAGCTTTATCACTAATTCTTTGATCTTGGCCAATAGTTTTTTCCCTCTCACCGTCTATCGATCTATGTAGTTCCATGCCTAATAGCGACGCTAAGAATACTTCACGAAGCCCATCTTTTCAGCCACTTCCCTAAAGCATTGACGGCACAGGTTCAGCTTATATGATCGAATTATGGGATCGTAGCTACCGTATCTACGGCATGGCCTGCTGCCTTTTCCGTATTTTCTGACCACTCTATTCATTGGGTGAAGTCTCATCCACTTTTTTCAGGCATTCATCATCTCAAGTACAACCTATTTTTAATATATACTTCTCTTAAGCGCGCGCTACATCTTTTCGCTACGTTTTCTCTTCCATAGGAATCTGTGGTTAGCTAGGAATTCCTCGTTCAGCTCAACCGTTAAGTTGCCGCTTGTGAAGGGGGCTAAGGCCTTGCACAGGGAGCCTTGAGGCGTCTTTCCGAGAAATTCCATCTCATATTTTCCGAAGTAGTATCTTATTTCAGCCGTCCCTTCTTTTTCAAGTTTCTTCTGCCTTTCTTCTGCAGGTTTCTCCTCGCGTTTTTGAGGCTTCTTCAGGGGATCCTCCATGATCCAGTCTAAACGAGCATCATTCATGTCGACACTTCCTTTTCGATGCCTTCAACTTTTAGCAGTACATCGTAAACCCAGTCTTTGACGCCCTCAGGATTCTTCTCATTCAACCAGTTCAGAGCTTTGAAAAGCCAGACAGGGTCTTTTACGTCTTCTCCAACGGGTATGGTTGGATACGCGTCACGGAAAAATTTTATAATTGTGCCTGCTACTCCATCTACTATAAATTTACAGTCATTAAATTTGCAGTCGACTAAGTCAAATTCGCCGTATTTTATTATGATTTTACATTTAAGAAAGGCGCATTTTTTCCACCTTGTGAAGTCCAGTTTCACCTCTTCATTCAGGTAGGTCTTATCTTCAATCCAAATCATGTTCCGAAATCCCTCTTCCGTTACTTAATTTGTGAACATACCATTTCTTCATCTCCCTGACAAAGTGACGAGCTTTAGTTTGGAATTCTCGCTTTGTTGAAGTAAAAATTTTGATAGTTCTGTGCTCTTTGAATATGTTCTCAGCCTCTTTCACTTGTTCATCGGAGAGATCTAAGCAGACTAGGAAACAGGGCTTATCAAATTCTTTGGCGAGAGAGATCTGCTCGGTAATCTCTTTATCGCCGTTTCGAACATCCTCAAGATAGCCCTTTGTCACTAGAACCACAAAGACCGTAGACGATAATAGTTGTTCAGTATGTTTACTCATCTTCCATAACTTCCTCTTCGTTACTCTCTTCTATAAATATAAGTTGAGATGACTCTCCATAATCGATTATTCTCATAAACCGATATCAATATGCCCAAATCCCAATATCTTCAACTAATTTTTGTTCGGAAAGGATTCTGATGATGAGATCACCTTCTCTTTCGGATTCTGTTTCGTGCTCGGCACCACAGTATCCGTAGTGGAACTGAAGCTCTTTTCCTCCCCCTTCTAATTCTATATCAGCGACGGTTTTTCAACCTTTCCAATTATCATTCCAGTATGGTTCATTCCATCTATAGAAAGAGATTTTGTTTTCATTTAGAATTTTTTCAAATTCTTCGAAGGTCATCTCTTTTTTCAATATTATATGTCTGTCAGCTCCCATATCAATCACCTTTCTCTTTATCCGTGTAAACCGCGATATATGTCGTCAAATCTGCGACCCATTGGATTAATTCGACAGTACCTGGCTGGTAATAGTTTAAACGTCTTCTAGCTTCGTCATCTGTTAGGAAGGGTTTTATCCAGGGAGGCAACTTCTCCATGTGATTCTTTAGGATTTGAATTAATTCACTCATTTCTATTTAGCTCTATCAACCATTTTTTGCTTCTTGGGAGGTAGCGAAAAGCCATATAAAAGCAGAAAGTAGCGCTGAGGAAATTAATTATTGACAGCCAATTCAGATAGTAAAGGCCTATTGCAAGATTCATAAGACCGCTAAGGATATTAATGATTCTTAAGACGCGGTATGTTTTAATAATTTTATTCCTCCTTCTCTTTATGTTCTAAACCGAAACTGTTCCTTCTTCCATCTCTGTTCCAATCATCTTGTGTATGCGAAAAGCCAAACGAAGACAGTAAATAGCACCAAGGAAATTAATAATTGACAGCCAATTCAGATGGTAAAGACCTAGGGTAAGATTCACAAGACCGCCCAAGAGATTAATGATTCTTAAAACTCTTAAGACTCGGTATGTTCTCATAATTTTATTCCTCCTTCTGTTTATCTTTGTAACCCGAAAGTTCTCCTTTGAGGTTATTGGTAAAATTCTCTAAATGAAAGATTACCACGTCCTGCAACTTCTCTCCGTACATCGG
>JAUVYS010000012.1 GCA_030602965.1 Candidatus Bathyarchaeota archaeon
TATTCCAAGAACGTTAACTTCTCTTAGTATTCTGGCTTCATGCTGCATGTTTTTTCTTCGTGAATCGGTTCTTCTAATCTTGAGAACATACCTTTCATTATCTCTATGAGCTATGACCACGATACTTGCATAGCCTTTTCCAAGGATTATCAGATAGTTGATCTTTATGTCTCCAGTAAATTCTAACGCTGATACTTTCAGTTGTTTTAAATCTTGAAGTCTCGCTTCCAATTCTTCTGTCTTGAAGTTTAGATAGCTGATTATCTTTCCATACTTTTCTTGACTAAGCTCATGTAAAGGTACGATCATAAGAGCGCCCAACGTCGTTAACTAACACTAAAAATATACCATGGGTATTAAGAAAACTTTATTCTCGCCTACAAACAAGTCTGAATGATTAAAAATGCGAATTTTACATACCTCAATCACTGTCAAAGACATAGATGAATCTATAAAATTCTACCGTGATGTCATGGGGCTTGAATTCCAAAGAAGAAGAGATATTCCAGAGAATAAAGCAGAAATTGCTTTTCTAAAAGATCCAGAAAGTGCCTTACAGATCGAGCTTACATACTGGAAGGAAAAAGAAGACTGGAATGAAGGCGATGAACTTGACCACATCGCCTTTGCTGTGCCAGACATGGATAAAGCTATGAAGAGATTTAAAGAACAGAATGTGGAGATCGCCATGGAGCCTTACTCATTGAAAGGCTCAACTAGACGCATAGCTTTCATCAAAGATCCTAATGGTATCTGGCTTGAAATAATAGAAACCAAATAATCAGTGATAACGCGTAAACACGATGTAAACTAAAACAACCAAAATGCTCCAAAAAACCCAATCCATGAATAAGGCATCAAAGAAGATCTTGTTAGCTTCAGGTATTAACTCGTGAATCACCTTCCACCTCAAAGGCCACCCATAATACACAGCGCCAATTATGCTTGCTTCGGGCCGGTTCTCGATAAATCCTGTAAAAAGAGCAATTGGAACACTATTGAAGACTCCTTAGACTATCTTCTTCCAATTTAACTTGTTCATGTTTGACTCTCTCTCTGATGATCCATTTTGTTATTGTCATCTTTCGTGAAAGTAGTTTATCATTCTACATTACAGAACAAGCTTTTCAATAAATTGAGAAAATAGTCCATTTCTTTAATTGTGTAAAAGAAACTATTTTTTAACTAAGAATTTTTGGATAGCCTCTGGTAATTGCAAGATGTTCTGAATTATCACGTCAGGCTTTAATGTTTCTAAGTGTGTCAGATGCTTAGTTGATCCTTTTGTCAAGAAGGCGGTTTTTGTACCAACTCTATTACCAGCTTTTATGTCCAACAGTGAATCCCCAACGACTAACGCTTGAGAAGGTAACACGTTCAATCTTCTGAGGGACTCTGAGATCTGCCAAACTTTGAAGGTTTCATTGAAACTCGAAAAAAGACGCTGCATCAACACAACTATGGGAGTTGGATGGCCATAATCGTCCAAAGTTAGTATACTTTTGAAAAACCGATCCAATTCCAGTGACTTTAATATGTTCATTGTAGCAGCTGTGCCCGTGCCACTGCTAATCAATGCCAAGTCAAGGTTGAGCGAAGAAAGATATTCTATAGTTTCGCTAACTTTAGGGAAAATATTGATGTTTAGTCTCTCTAAAGATAAAAAGTATCTTCGGTAGAGCTGCCCAAATACGTTTCGAACTCTTGTATCGAATAACGTGCCATCGCGATCAAAGAGTACTGCTTGCAGGCTCATTTTGCGTAACCTTGAGAAATTAAATATTTGTTTTTTAGTATAAGAATTTTATTAAAAAAATCGGAAATTAAATTTTTTCATCAGCAACTTATCTGTATGACGAATCGCTGGAAAAGTTGTCAAAGAGAGGTTAGTGTTCATTCTTCAGTTACCTTAATTGCTAGCTCTGGGCATTGGACTTCGCAGGCCATGCAAAATATGCATTCTGCTTCGTTTATGGGGTTGGACTTTGTTTCTGATTTTGGGTTTCCTGGTGTATCAACCATTTCAAAAACGCTAACGGGGCATGTTGAAATACATACCTCGTCACCGTTGCACAAGTCCCAGTCTACGGCTACAATGGTTCCGCGGATGCCAAGTTTTTCTGGTGGGTTTGTTTCCCCCCAGACTTTTACTCCCTTTTCTTCTCCAGTTACTTTCAAATTCTTTTGAAAATCAGGATCAATAGGCATTAATTTCACTCCGATTAAGGTTTTTCGTTTGCGATATAAATTTTCTTCAGTTATAAGAATTTTTCTATCATAACTCAAGCAGCCAAGGAGGTTTACCTATTAGATAAATGGTTAAAAAGGTTGCGAAATCTTTGCATTCAAAGTATATCTCTGAAATTTCGTTATTCAAGTAAATTTTAAGAGATTTCTTCACGCTCTCAACTAGCTTACTTCCAACGCCAACATTTCTACCTCCTTCATGAAGCTTCTCTCTAAGCATAGAGACAGCGTTAGAATGTTGGCGTTTCACTGTTACAATCCATTGTCCTTCCTCGATCCATGGTCCAGAAACAGTTTCTTTTGTGTTCAAATGTTTTTTAAGAAATTTCTCTGCCTCTTTTGAGTTAGCTTGAGGACCTAGATGCCGTTTTGAATTAGATATATTACTGCCTTCCACCTCAATGATTAGTATGTTCAGGTTTTTGTTGTCGCTCCAAGCTGAAGTTTTGACGACTTGGAAATCATATTGTTTCAATAGTCTCTGAATGGATCTCATAGACTTGTACAATTGACCCCAGAGGATGTCTGGAACAGTGTCCACGCCATCAAAGCTCAAGAACAGTGTGTCTGTACCTCTTTTCTGAAATACATTTTCGAGCTCAGAATCGCTATATGTTTTTATCTTGGGTGGGAAAAAGAATGTTTGCTTTGGATCTTTCAAAAACATTTTAGATGCAAAGGCAAACTCGCTCATTTTCTCCTCTGAAACCGAGGCAGCCATGTTTCTGTACTGGTCAATAGGATCGATGGCAATTAAGGGCGAATCGAATAAGATCTCAATTTCTCTAAGCTGACTGTAAAAACCTTGTAGGTCAACCACTTGCCCTGGTTGCCAATCTGCAGTAGTTATGAGTGTATCAAAAAAAGAACCATATGCTAACACCAAGATTTCACAAAGATAACCACTGAATCCTCCTACTTTTATCTCAGCTCCATACGTTCTGATGCCTTTCATGAACCGCTTCAAGAGGCGTATTTCATCTCTTAGGTCATCTTGCTCTAATCGCTGCTTGATGTACTCCGTGTGAAATGGGCTTCTATCTGCAGCACTGAGCCATTTTCCACGCTCAACTTTGTAACAAGGAACGACATTAACTCTGACACCTTCAACTTTCGCTTCTATGTAAGGGTGCTCGGCAAACCTCTTAGTGGGCTTCCATTCTTTTACAGCATTGATAGCTATTTCTAAGCCTTTTTTCTCAAGCTTTTCTCTGCCAAAATCTTTTGGGAAAAGAACGAAGATGTCTAGATCTACGTCACCACTCAGCCAAGTGTCCTTCGCCACTGAACCTCCTATCTCCACCTTCACATCTAATTCCAGAGTCGCAGCTTCATTAGTAACCCTCTTTTTCAGTTTCTGAGCTAGGGAAAGCACCTTCTCTTTTTCCTCTGGCCCAGGAATGATTTTCTGTAAAACCTGTTTGAAAACTTCTGTTGCGTTCACTTTCTCACCTCGTGTAAGGTGGAGTATATAGGTCCTTTAGGTGTTAGAACACTCTTCATGAGTCTAAGCGTATCGACTCTGAAAACTCTGAATTCAATATCTTTGAGCTCTAATACTTGCCTGGTAAGAGCTTCCTTATTTCTTCCTGTTCTAACACGACTGATTGTTATGTGAGGGCTGAACTTCTTTCTGTCAGATTTAAACCCTAGCTTGGTTAACCTATTTTCAACTTGGTCAAAAACATTCTCTGTTTCTTTCAACCCCTTTTTAATTCCAACCCAGATGACATTGATACGCCGCATGTTTGGAAAGACACCCACTCCACTAAGTTCTAAATCGAAAGGTCTGAATGAAATTTTGTCAATATCCTTAGAGATCTTTTCAATCATTACTGGTTGAATTTCACCCAGAAATCGTAATGTGACGTGGATGTTCTCAGGCTTAACCAGCTTAAGGTCTGCGCCTGTTTCCTTAAGATCCTTCTGAACACTAGCTAACTGCTTTAGAACATCTTCATCATCTATGTCAAAGGCTACGAAGCACCGAACCAGCCTGTGAACCCCCGTTCATGTCTATACAATTAATTCTTAAGCCGTTTATGATATTTAATAAATCAATCTATTATTGACAATAATAACAGCTGATGGGGAAAGCAAGTGATGAGGAAAGTCGTTGCAATCGTAGGTATGCCAGGTTCAGGAAAAAGTACTGCTAGTGACTGTGCAAGAAAAATGGAACTAGACATCATAGTGATGGGTGACGTTGTAAGAGAGGAGACATCAAAAAGAGGTTTAGAGCCAACACCTGAGAACATAGGGAAAACAATGCTTAACCTGAGAAAAGAAGAGGGGCCAGGAATAATTGCTAGAAAATGTCGCGAGAAGATCTTGAAAGCGAAGAGTGAGACTGTCATAGTTGAAGGTATAAGAAGCCTTGATGAGGTTGAAGAGTTCAAGAAAAGTTTTTCAAACTTTAAACTGGTTGCCATACACACGTCTCCTAAGATTCGTTTTCAACGTCTTCACAGTCGTGGCAGAAGCGACGATCCAGAAAGTCGCAAGATTTTCTCAGAAAGGGACAACCGGGAACTGAAGGTTGGCATTGGCTCAGCTATTGCAATGGCTGACCGTGTAATCATAAACGAAGGGTCACTCAACGAATTTAAATTAGAAGTATACAAACTGCTCGAAGAGATTAGTATCACTACATCATTCTAATCTGAATATGGAACCTTGATCTCCATGAAGTCTTCTGCCACAGTTACGTTCAGAAACGTCTTTTTTGCTTGTTCCAAAAGAGCGGTAGAATCCTTGTATCTCGCACTTATGTGAGTTAAGACCAGTTTTTTCACTTTAGCGTTTTTTGCAATTGTAGCTGCCTGACTGGCTATAGAATGACTATCTTCAACTGCCCTCTCCTTTAATTCGTCATCGAAGGTACATTCATGAATGAGCAAATCAGCATCTGCTGCTAACTCTTCAACTGCTTTAGAAGGTCTTGTGTCGCCGCTGTAAACGATCTTTCTTCCACGCCTTGGAGGACCTGTAACCTCTTCTGACTTAACTGTCTTACCATTTGCCAATTTAATGGTCTCTGCGTGTTGAAGTTTTGACCAGAGCTGGCCTTGTGGAATTCCTAAAGCTAAAGCTTTCTCTGGAAAAAATTTGCCTGATCTAGGCTCCTCAACAAAAGCATAAGCCAGATTAGGAATTGCATGATCTCCCCAAGCTGCGTAAACCTTATACTCCTTCTCCTGACAGACGAGACCACTTTCAACTTCAAAAACCTGAACAATGTAACAGTCACCAAAAGTGGTAGTGTGCATACCTCCCTTAATGAACTCTCGAATGCCCTTTGGACCATAAATCTGAAGAGGCTTTTTCCTATTCAACATGGCCATAGTTTGCATAAGTCCTAATAGACCAAAAAGATGGTCGCCATGCAAGTGAGAAATGAAGATCTTCGTCTTGCGACAAAAGCCAACTTTCGCAGACAGCATTTGCCGCTGGGTTCCTTCTCCACAATCAAAAAAGATAAGCTCCCCCCTTCTTCGAATCACAACTGATGGCAACCCTCTATCTTTTGTAGGCAGTCCCCCGCTAGTTCCTAGAAATATTACACGCAGATACTTTGCCTCCTACTTTTTTCTTAAAACCGCTAATTCTCGTGTTAAGCTTCGGTGTACATAAATAAAATGCTCTTCTATTGCATCAAAGCCTAATCTTTCACCCAACTCCTGTATCCTCACACCCTTAGGAGCAGAAATTGAAACATAACCTCCGTTTGGGAGAACATCGATAACAGATGATAAGAAACCATGAATAATACTTTCAACGGATGAACCGAATGTGCTCGCTAATCGTCCATAAGGCGGATCTGTGGCAACACAATCAATCCCTTCAAAATGAAGCTTCAACGCATCTGCAACAATAAGGCCTACAAGATCAATGTTATAATGTCTTAAATTCATTAGACTTCCCTCAACCATTGAGGGTTTAATGTCAGACCCAACGATTTTACAGCCAATCATTCCAGCTTCAATCAGTATGGAACCAGTTCCACAGAAAGGATCCAATAAAAGGGAGCCAGGGGTAGCTCTGGAGAGGTTAACCATGCAACGTGCAAGTTTAGGGTGTAAGCCTGAAGGATGAAAGAACGGTCTATTTTTCAATCTTCTATCTTCAAAAGATGTAGGTGGGATGTCAGCCATCTTTAGTCCAAAAACGAAATAACCGTCTGCAATAATTCCAAGAAAAAATATGTCCGGAGACTTCAGTTTCACTTTCACGTTATTTGTTTTTTCTAATATTTTTCCTCCGATTTTCCTCTCCAGCTTTCCAACGTTAAGCCAGGGCGCGTTTCTCTGGACACGTGTCACTCTCACAGCGATAGACTGTCCTTTTTGTAAGAGATCATCATAGATTGCTTCTTGCACTTTTTCCAGTATTTCAGTTTCATCAGCTTGACACTGAAATAGTTTGATGCCACAAGCCCTTGTATAACTGGCTCTTGAATAAACTTCGTAAAGCGTACTTTCATTTGCTTCAAGAGATAAGACTTGACATATTTCTTTAACATTCTTGAAAGGAATATTTCGGGACTCTAGGATTGCTTTGACCTCTGCGCTTGGGAGGCTTTTATGTTCGCCTGAAAGATGGAAAAAAAGGCTTGGCAAATTGAACGCCTTTCACAAATTTTATTTCAATCTAAATGATGAATTACTACAGAGTGGCTGCCTTTCTTAACGCCTGAATAGCCGCTTTTACATCTTTCTTTCCATACACTGCTGACCCAGCAACTATAACATTGGCTCCGGCTTTGACCACTAACGGAACTGTCTCCTCATTTATACCCCCATCTACTTCGATGTCAAGTTTTAATCCTCGATCTTTAAGCATCTGCCTGCATCTTTCAATCTTAGGCAAGACGTTGGGAATGAATGATTGTCCTCCAAATCCTGGGTTAACGGTCATCAATAAGATCTGATCTAAATCCTCCATCACATATTCAACAACAGTGAGTGGTGTGGCTGGATTAAGAGCAACAGAAGCTTTCTTCCCAAGCTTCTTGATGCTCTGTATTGTGTGATGTAGATGAACACATGCTTCAGCACTCACCCCTAGAATGTCACTGCCAGCTTCTGCAAATTTTTCTAAATGATTATCTGGTTTTTCAATCATGAGGTGAACATCAAATGGTAAGGTTGTTTTGTCCCTCATGTACTTGACAACAACAGGACCGATGGATATGTTGGGTACAAATCGCCCATCCATAATGTCTACATGCAGGTAGTCTGCTCCTCCCTTCTCTGCTCTTTTCACTTCTTGCGCCAAGTTGCTGAAATCCGCTGACAAAATCGAAGGTGCAATCTTTACATTCATGATCCTAACCATTCAAAGTTGTATCAAAGTCGATTATTAAAAATTATGAATTTGAATAATAATCTGACAATGGATAAAAAATCTTATCTACAGGGTTACAGAAGGTTTTCCAGATTAAATTACAAGTTTGATGATAGGGGAAATAAAATTGAAGATAGCTGTACTCACAGGGGGTGGAGACGCCCAAGGATTGAACTCTGTAATCCAAGGAATATTGTGGAGGGCTAAAAAGGAAGGTTATGATGTCTACGGCATTCAGAGGGGTTACAAAGGTCTGATAGAGGCAGATTTTAGGCCTCTTAAACTTGAGGATTTTGAAGAGATATTCAAAGTAGGTGGTACGATGCTGAAAACATCAAGAACGAACCCTTATAAATCAAAGGAAGGAGTGGAAAAATCCCTCGCGACCATTAAAAACAACTTTGACGCCTTAATCGCTATCGGAGGAGACGACACGCTTGGCGCTGCAAACAAACTTTCAAAGGATGGCGCACCAGTCATTGGAGTGCCAAAAACGATCGACAACGATCTGGACAACACAGATTTCACAATTGGCTTCCAAACTGCTGCCGCCATAGCGGCCGAAGCGGTTCAGAACCTTCACACCACAGCAAGATCACATGAACGAGTTATCGTATGTGAAATCATGGGTAGACACACAGGCTGGATAACTATTTATGCTGGCTTAGCTGGAGGCGCACATGTAATATTGCTTCCAGAAAAACCCTTTGACATAGAATCTGTTTGTCAAGTCATTAAGAAAAGATACGACGCAGACAAAAACTATGCTATCATTGCTTGTTCTGAAGGTGCAAAACCAAAGCAAATCAAAGACCTAGTAACAGCTACAGCTGAAAAGGACGAATTTGGGCACATAAGGCTTGGTGGAATAGGTGCGGTTTTGGCTAATGAAATTCAAAAACGCATGGGCATAACCACTAGGAGTGTTGTGTTGGGTCATTTACAAAGATGTGGCTCACCGAACACGTTTGACCGAGTGTTTGGACTGCGTTTAGGTGTGAATGCCGTAAAGCTTGTGAAAGAGAAGAAATATGGCTATGGCTTGAGCTTGAAGGGGTCAAAGATCGTTCCTGTGAAACTTGATGATTTGGTTGACAAACTTAAATTAGTGGACAAAGAACTGTTGGAGTTAACAGACATCTTTAGCGGTTAAATGAGGTGAGTGTTTTGGATTCGCATATTCAATTTTTTGAGAAACCTAGAAATCCTATACCGGGAAAAATTCTTTTCGATGCCTTGCAACCTCCTAGAGAAATAGTGTTAGCCGTCAACCCTAGAACTTCCTACGACGAAGTTGCAGGAATTCTTCAAGCCACAAAAGACACAGAAAACGTGGTTATCCTCGAATTGGCTATTAATGAGATGAATACAGACATTGGCTACACTGGTTTAACACCTTATACTCTCGCTGAAAGGGCTAGAGAAGCTGCTGAGGAAGTTGGATGGTTTGGTTACGTTTTACACGCGGATCATGTTACAATAGGGCGTAAGACAAAGAGGAAGACTGAAGAGGATATGAACTACGTTAAGAACGAACTGGACGCCAGAATCAAAGCAGGATTCACCAGCTACGCAATAGACGCATCTTACCTTTTCAATAGAGAAGGAAAAACTGTTGAGACACAACTTAAGGACATTGTAGAAGTTGGTGTTGAAATGTTCCATTACATTGAAGACAAACTTGGCGATTTCCCGTTTGGAAAGGAGGGCGAGGTTGGAGAAATAGGTATCACTGAGTTTACGACAGTTGAGGAAACTCTTCATTATCTTGGAGAATTAAAGAAGAATGAAATTGAACTTAACTGTCTCGCCATCGCAAATGGGTCAACACATGGTGTAACTTTGGACGCAGATGGCAAACCTGTTGCGCAGTTGACAATAAATCTGAAGAGAACCGTCGAAATAGTTGAGGCGGCAAGAAAAGCCGGTTATAAAACAGGAGTAGCTCAACACGGTATCTCAGGCACACCGTTCTCCCTCATTGCTTCCAAGTTCCCAAAAGGCGTCATAAACAAGGGTAACGTAGCTACTAATCTGATGCTAAATCATTTCGATATATTCGAGATCTTTGAGCCCGAATTGTATTCTAAAATATTTCAGTGGACTATTGATAAGTATCATAAAGAGGGTGTTACTGAGAAACAAACATTCGTTAAAAGCTCAAAATACGCAATTAAGGAGCACTTTGACGAAATACAAAAGATCAGTGTTGACACAAAGAGAGTGATAAGAAGCAAAATCTACAATGAAACTCTGACAATGATGAAGGCGTTCGGAATGAACAAGACAGCTAAACGGGTTTACAATTACATCAAAAAGAACAATATGAACTACTGATTGAATAATTCATTTAAAAATTTTTTATTATTTTCAATTTTCCTTTTAATTACAAGTAGAGGTGACTGAATTAAGAAATCTTTAACTGAATATCTATGGTTCAACACAAGAGAGAAACAAGAGTTCATAAACATAACAGATAAGGTAAGTAAAATCGTACAGCGAAGCGAAATAAAAGAAGATCTATGCCTCGTCAATACAATGCATAACTCTTCAAGTGTTTACATAAATGACCGTGATGGAGATTTAACCACCGATTTTGAAAACTGGCTTGAAAAGTTAGCAGTACACGATTCTCCATCACGATACCTCCACAATAAGGGAGGCGAAGGTAATGGAGAAACTCATCTTAGAAAACAAATCATGGGTCGGGAATAGTTGTCGCTGTAACTGAAGGCAAACTGGATCTGGAAATATGGTAACAAATATTCTATAGAGAGTTTGATGGCCAAAAAGTCCCAGTTAAAGTAATGGGTGAATGATTTCCCGTTTCAAAGAATATTACAGATTTAAATGAGTTTTTTCAAAGCTTTACAAATTATTGGAGCAATAGAGATACTGTTCACTTTATCAGGTATGGAATTTGTTCCAACTATTCCCTCTGCACCTGCTGACATTATTCTTTCAAACGCTCCTTCAACAAAAATTGGGTGAACAACCGCTACATACACTTTACTTGCTTTTTGTTTTTTCAAAACGTTGATAGCGGCTTGTGTTGTAGCCCCGGTGCTAATTATATCGTCAATGACCACAACCTCTCTGTCTTTTACATCAAAGTTTTTTTCACAAATATCCAGTTCTCCAGTTACTACATCTCTTTCTTTTTGTAACCACCCATATCCACCTTTTAGAATTTTGTCAGCCTCCTTGGCCAACCCTAATGCTCCATCATCAGGCGCAAATGCAAACGCTCCATCCAGCCCTTCTTGTGTTAAATAGTTTGTTAGAAGGGGGACAGCTGACAGGTTTTCAGTAGGTATGTTAAACCAATCAAGGATTTCAGTTGCATGTATGTTTACAGTAATGAATCGGTCTGCTCCTGCCGACTCGATCAGTTCAATGGTGCCTTTTGCACTCACACATTCTCCAGGTCTTGCTCTTCTCATCTGTCTAGCATAAGCAAAATATGGTGTAACAGCTGTGACTGATTTTGCTCCAAGTTCCTTTGCTGTTTTAATAAGAAAAAGAAGTTGTATCGTGTGTGTGTCTTGTGGTGGACCAGTGCTTTGAATAATCGCTAAATCTTTTCCCTCTAGGTTTTCAGTGAATCGAATATATGATTCGCCATCTGGGAAGTTTTTATACTCCACCAGAATTGTATCGACTTTAAGTTGATCCGCGATCTCTTGTCCTAAAGAAAGTGAAGCTAGCCCTGGCACTATATACATGCGTTATCTTCTCCATGATTTCTTTGGAGACGTAAAAACATACATTATTCGTATAAATTATGAACCATTATGTAAGCCTTTTCTACATTAAGAGTGTAATACAAAGAAGAAGGGAATCTAATGGACTTAATAGAAAGATTAAGGAAAACAACTGAAAAAATGGATTAGATTTAAAACAAAAAGAAATCCGAAAAATGATGACGTATCACTGATAGAAAAATGAAGGAAAGGGTTTACCTGCCTCCAACTGGATTATAAGTAATCACGTAGTGTTGACCGGAAAGATGAATTGACTTTATTAACACCATGTTTGAGAGTTTGTCAAGAAAATCTTTGAACTCTTTAATATGCACCTTTATGACAACCATTACTATTACCTTGTGATTGACTTACGAAAAGAAGCTTAAATAGCATATTAAATGTGCTTAAAACTTTATGGCCATAAAACATTTAAAATACGTAAAGTAAAAATTTGAGAGAATTTAGTTTTGATTAAAGGTTGAAAAACATTGCGTTACTGTCCTGAATGTGGCGGAGAAATGCATTATGATCCAAAATTTCGAAGCTACGTATGTAATGATTGTGGGCTTTCTTTATCCTCTCAAGAGCTTATGGAGATGAAAGACCAATTAAGACCTGAGACAGAGAGAGCAGAGGAAAAGCGTAAGAAGAAGCAACGGGACTACCTTAACTGGTGGCTCTCAAAAAAAGATTAGGAGGCAAGCCCTTAACGATCATTCTAAGCGGTAGACAAAGAGACGGGGCTGCCTCGAAAATGATTCAGGGCAGGTAAGTGATTGTGTATTGCAAGTGAAAAGGGTTAACTTTGAATTGATTACTATCGGCAATGAGCTTTTGATTGGTAAGATCTTGAACACTAACATGCAATGGCTCACTTATGCTATCACTGAACTTTGTGGAAACGTTGTTAGAGTAACAACTGTTGGAGATTATGTTGATGATATAGCTTCTGCTTTACAGGAAGCCTTCGACCGGAAAGCAGATTTTATTATTACTTGTGGTGGTCTTGGTCCAACCTTTGACGATAAAACCTTGGAAGCCTTATCAAAAGCTGTTAATGCGCCACTTGAATTAGATGCAACTACGCTGAGGCTCATGAAAAAGAGTTGCAGGTTCCGACACAATAGTGATGATGAGAGATACGAGCTCACTCCGTCAAGATTAAAGATGGCTAGACTGCCACACGGAGGTAAACCACTGTATAATCCTGTTGGTTCAGCTTCAGGTGTCCATTTGAAGTATAGCGGAACAAAAATTGTGGCTTTACCTGGCGTACCTATGGAAATGAAAACTATCTTCAAAGAACAAGTGGATCCCATAATCAGGGATCTTGTAGGAGACATTTTCAGAACGGAGGGCAGTGTGAAGGTTACTGGAATCAGAGAATCAAATGTTGCCCCTCTCATCGATGAAGTCATGAATGAAATCCAAAATGTTTACATAAAGTCTCACCCGAAACGTAGACCTGAACTGTGGCTTGAACTCCATTTTTCAAGTGTCTCAGATAATAAAGAGATTGCAGAGGCGAATGTGAAGAAAGCCATGAGATGTCTTTCAAAACTGATAATCAATCATGGAGGAAAAGTTGAACCCATTATTTAATGAAAAAATCATGTTTAATTTTACAAGTTAACTTTGTTTATTTGAAAATATGCTTTAAGCAATTTAGGTGAGATATTTTGTATATGGTCTTTATTATTGGAACTGCAGGTTCCGGAAAATCGCTGTTGACAGCTTCATTCGCAAAATGGCTTCAGGCGAAAAAGGAAGATGTTGTTACGGTTAATCTCGACCCAGGCGTTTTAACTCTACCATATTCTCCAGACGTGGACATCAGAGAATATGTAAGAACAGATGTGCTCATGGAGAAATATGGTTTAGGTCCAAATGGAGCGTTGATAATGGCAGCAGATCTCATAGCTGCAGAAACGTATAAGATTCGGGATGAGGTGGAGTCTCTTAAACCGGATTACGTGTTAATAGATACACCGGGGCAAATGGAGATTTTCGCTTTCAGGGCAAGTGGTCCCTATATAGTAAAAGAATTAACCGATGATCCTAGGGCAATTGTCTATCTTTTTGATTCATCTTTTTGTAGTAATCCTCTCAATTATGTATCCAACATGTTTCTCTCAGCTGCGGTGTTTCATCGTTTTCTTTTCTCTCAATTACACGTCCTCTCAAAATCGGACTTGATTCCGAAAAGTGCTGTTGAGAGAATAGCGGAATGGGGTTTAGATCCAGAAGCATTAGAGATGGCTTTAGAAGAACAGGCGTCAGACCTACCTCGAATTTTAAGTTTAGATATCGCGAAAGCTGTTTCTGGCATAGGTTTATCTTTCGGTCTCATTCCTGTCTCTGCATTGGACAATTCGGGTTTTCTCAACTTCCATGCCGCTTTAACCCGAATCTTCACCGGAGGAGAGGAAACACTTTGATTTTATAAGTTTCACTTTTAATGATCATCTCAAGGGAAATGTAAAATGGCGGGTAGGGGAAAACGTAAACGAACATCAGAAGTTAAAGAATTGTTGTTACTTCTTGCTTTAAAAAAAGCAGGACCTGTTGGGCGTTATAGGTTAAAGAATCTGCTCAATTTTTCAGAACGTGAGGGCGTTGTCAGACGGATGTTAAACGATTTAGAGAGAGACGGCTTAGTTTCTGCGTCTAAAGCTGGAAGCAGATTAACAAGTGAAGGCGAATCGCATCTTAAGGAAAAACTTGATGTTTACAACATAGTCATGGTTAAGCAATTCGATTTCAGAGAGATGGGTTTCAATAATAGTTACTGCATTCATGTCCAAGGGTCCGCTAATCATATTGAAATAGTTGTGAAGCACAGGGACGATGCTGTTAGAGCTGGAGCGCTTGGTGCAACTATAATTGTGTATAAAAATGGAGTGTTAAAGGTTCCAAAAGTCTACCCTAATCTATCAGATGAATACCCAAGAATTGTTAAGGGCCTTCATCGTGAATTCAATTTATTAGACAACGACGTATTAGTTGTTGGGTTTGCTGAGGATAAATGGAGAGCTCTAGAAGGAGCCATTGCAACAGCCATGAAAATCTCTAGTTAGCATAATAAATGGAACGCGCTTAGCTTTGGACAATTATGAGAATTTACAAGAGCGAATTGAACGACTCAAATCAAAAATGAAACCATTTCTGGATCAGAAAAAGTTATTGAAATTGGAAGTAAGAAAATGGGTTGAAAAGAGAAATGTGTTAAACGCTGATTTTCAGAAATTAAGAGATGAAGTCCTAGTTCACAAAAAACAAAGAGACACTTGCAACAAGAAAGTTAAAGACCTGAAAGAAAGACTAAACATACTCTACACTGAATTCAAAGAAAAACAGGAAAAACACCATCAATTAAGGAGACAGTTACCTTCATTAAAGCCACAAGCTCAGAAAGAAAATACAACTTTGAAGAAGATCGAAGCTCTCGAGTGGAGGATACAAACTACTCCAATGAATATTGAAGAAGTCAGATCAAAGAATTATACAAAAATTTGAAGGCAAATAAAAAAATAGAGTCTATAAATTACAAAATAGTTACTCTACAACATGAAATAGCGAATTTTAAAAAAACGATTTCTCAATTACGCGAAGAGAGAAACAGACTCGTGAAAGAAGGTGGAGGGCATCATCAAAAGATGCTAGAAACATATCAAAAAGCAGAAAAAATCAAGGCTTCTGCAGATCAAGCTCATATAAGATACTCTGAATTTAGGATGAAATCTGAAGAGGTTCAGAAACATTATTTAGAAATCGTGACAACTATTAAAATAGTTGAGAAAAATCTAGACGATAAAATAAAGGAAAAACAAGAAAGAAAAATCGAAAAGATGAGAAAAGAGCTTGAGGAGAGCGCTAAACAAAAGTTAGAGAAAAAGAAAAAAATGACCATTGACGAGTTAAAGATGTTAATGAAGAAAGACCTGATTAATATAGAATAGAGATTTAAAGCCCTCACAAAGGAAAAACCTCTAATGCCAAAGAAAAAAGAAAAGGATAAAATTCTAATCCTCTGTGTCGATAGAGACAACGACATCGGAATGAAAGGTCAAGTTAAAACCCCAATTATTGGACGAAAAAACAACATAGAAGCTGCATCAAAGCTGGCTTTGAAAGATCCAGAGGAGGCTGACGCAAACGCCATATTTGGCGCTGTAAAAACATACGATTCCCTATCAAGGGAGACAAGCAAAGAAGAATATGAGGTAGCCACCATAGCCGGATCCGAACTGTTAGGAGTTAAAGCCGACAAAAACATTGTATCTCAACTTAAAAAAGTCCTTAAAAGATTTCCAGCAAAAAACGTAGTTCTAGTCACAGATGGATTTGCAGATGAAGAAGTAATTCCAATCATCCAATCTCATGTACCAATAATGTCAATAAGAAGAGTCGTTGTCAGACAGAGCGAATCTATAGAGGAAAGCTGGGCTCTCTTTTTCCGTTACTTGAGAAAGCTAGTTGAGGATCCATATTATTCAAGAATGGCTCTTGGCGTTCCAGGAATCCTTTTGATAACCTTGGCTTTTCTTTGGGCTTATAATCTTCTCACTTATGCTGGATACGCATTTCTCCTCATAATCGGAACGGTTTTCATAGTCAAAGGCTTTAGAATCGATGAAATGGTTTCATCCTTATCTTATCCAAGTCCCTTAGAGTTAGTTAGGCTTTTCACAAGAATTACAGCTTTAATAGTCATCGGAGTGGACGTATATCAAACGTACACCGCGATTACACCTCAATACCCCGATCCTGCACAATGGTTGAACAACCTGCCAATAATAGCCGGCTTAGTCATAAAAAACGCAGTTGACTTAACTGTCATAGCGATCTGCATTATTTTCATTGGTAATGGAATCTTCTGGTATTTCTCTCGTGACAATAAGATCTGGCGTAACGGGGTGGGGATAGTAGTTTTGATATGGGTTAGAGAGATCGGACTTAGAGCCTCAGCTATTTTATTATCGCCTGTACCACCAACGTCTATCACAGATAAACTGATTGTGAATCTTTTACTAGCAGCTGGGTTAGGCATAGCTGGAACTCTCATCGCAGTTTTAGTTACCATAAGCCTAAGAAGGAGATACAAGCACTACTTCACTAAACCAGAGAAAGTTAAGGGTGAAAAATCTTCTTAAAGGGGGAATCAACTTGGACATCCGAAAATCCCTATCCCTCCTATTTAGGAGGTTAACCTACAACCCATTAATCTACACGATTTATGAGAATACACTTTGGAACCAGATAAAGAACAAGAAAAAGCCTGAACATATCGGGGTGATTTTGGATGGCAACAGAAGATGGGCTTCCCAACGTTTACTGCCACCTTGGATGGGTCACCATTTTGGAGCAGATAAAGTGGAAGATTTTATTGAATGGTGCTTCAATCTGGGAGTAAAAACAGTGACACTTTATGTTTTATCAACTGAAAACTTTCAACGCTCAACTAAGGAAGTTGAAGAGATTGTTCAGCTCATCAAAGAGAAAGCGGAGAAGATGAGAAGCTCTGAAGGCAGAATCTTTCATGAGAATAAGGTTAGAATAAAAGCAATAGGAAGAGTAAATCTCCTTCCAAAAACCGTGCAAGATATGCTGCACGAACTTGAAGAATCCACAGAGAAATACACTAACTTCTATCTCAACCTCGCTATCGCTTACGGTGGAAGAGCTGAGATAATCGATGCTACAAAAAAGATTGTGGAAGAAGTTTCCCAGGGCAAGTTGAAGCTGGATCAGATAGATGAGCAAACTTTTGAACGATATCTATACACAGCACATCTGCCAAAATCTGATCCCGACTTAATAATAAGAACGTCAGGGGAAGAGCGACTAAGCGGGTTCTTTTTGTGGCAAGGTGCATACAGCGAGTTACACTTTCTAGACGTCTTCTGGCCTGATTTCCGGCGAATAGATCTGTGGCGTTCCATTCGAACATATCAGCGTAGAAAAAGACGGTATGGACAGTAGTCCCCTTTAGACTTCTAAACCTCTTGGAGTTTTTGTGAGTCGTTCTCCACCATCCGCTAAAACATGTATTAGGTCCTCGATTCGGACGCCTCCAAAACCTTTAATGTAAACTCCAGGTTCATCCGTCACCATGTTTCCGGCTTCCAAGACATCGTTGCTTCTTGGAGAGAGCCTTGGAGGTTCATGAATATCTAAGCCAACACCATGACCTAGCCCATGCACAAACATTTTACCATATCCGCCGTCATCAATGATTTTTCGAGCCACATTATCGACTTCTTTACCCACTATTCCTGGTCGTATGTGGTGAAAAGCTTCTTCTTGAGCTTTCAATACAAGATTAAACAACTCTTTCTTTCGCTTGGAAGCTTTTCCAGCAATTGTAGTTCTGGTAATGTCACTTCTGTAACCTTTATGGACAGCTCCAAGATCTAAAGTAACAAAATCTCCTCCTTGAATTCGTCTGTCAGAACATAAACCATGTGGAAAAGCTGATCTGGGACCAGAAGCTACCACTGTTTCAAAAGCGGTTCCTTCAGATCCACCCTTTCTCATGGCATATTCCACTTCAGCAGCAATCTCATATTCAAATACTCCAACCTTGACTGCTTCCAATCCTGCTTGCATACCGATATCTGCGAGTTTAGCAGCTTTTCTCATCAATTCAATTTCATCTGCGTCCTTAATTCTACGAAGTTTCCAGATCATGTCGCCGTCTTGGTTAACATCTATGCCTTTATCTCGTAACTTGAGATACGTGGGGAAATCTAATTTATCAAAATAAGCCTTCTTAACATTGAGTGAAACTGCTTTGTTTATGATTTGTTCTGAAATTTTTCCAGATTCAACTGACTTGACAGTACACCCTCCAGCTTTCTCTAAAGCCAACTCGTAGCTTAAGGGATAAGTTAACAAAAGAGGAGTCGCGCCTGATGGAATAATTAAACAGATAGTAGCGTCAGATATGTCCAAAAAACCTGTGAAATAATACACGTTTTTAATATCGGTTATCAAGAAGAATTCAATGTTCGAAGCAACAGACTGTTCTTTAAGAGCGTCAATGCGCAACTTTGGATCCATTTTAACCATTTATCTCGGAAACATTGCATAGTTTTCAAGATGAGAGTTTTTAACGGTTATGGGAGGGAATTTATACATTGAGACGTAAAATGTTAAAATGCATATCTAAAAAAAAGTGAAAAAGCATAAAATGCAAATGAAAAATAGAAAAAAAGCTTAAAACCATAATGATAAATTCTACAGTGATAAATAGGGGTTAATTTTCCGTCAAAAACAGCCAGTTTCTCGCCTGCTTAAAGAGGCTCTTATCATGGTATACGCCAAACAGCTTGAAATGCGTGGTTTCAAATCTTTCGGACCAAAAAAAGTCGCCCTTACTTTAGACAAAGGCATCACAACAATAACGGGTCCAAACGGAAGTGGGAAAAGCAACATTGTGGACGCCATCCGATTCGTTTTGGGTGAGATGGGAGTCCGTTCTTTAAGAGCTGACAGGATGGCTGAAGTCATCTTTGACGGAACACCGAAAGTGAAGAAAGCCAACTCTGCTTTTGTGGCTATACATTTCGATAATTCAGACAGGGGCATTCCTGTTGAAGCTGATAATGTGGCAATTTCTCGGACTGTACGTGAAGATGGAACAAGTATTTACAGGTTGAATGGAAAAAGGGTACTACGATCGAATCTTGTAGATATACTTGGAGTCTCTGGGCTCACTCCTTCTGGCCTTAACATTATCATGCAAGGTACAATTATGCGCATAGCTGATTTTACACCAAACGAGAGAAAAGTCATCATAGAAGACATGATTGGAATAGCTGAATACGATGCAAAAAAAGCCAGTTCAAACGAGCAACTTCAACAAGCCAACATCAATCTAAGAGTTGCGTCTGCGAAGATAGGCGAGGTTCAAAACAGACTTGAAAGTCTAGAGATCGAAAGAAATGACGCTCAAAGGTACAACTTTATCCAGAGCGAAATAAGACGGATGCAAGCAACCATAATCTCTCAAAAGATTTTTGGCTTAAAGGAGGAACTTAGAGGGCTAAATAGAAAGGTAAACCTGAAAAAACAAGAGACTGAGAAACTTAAACGTGTAAGAAACCGGTTTATCAAAAAAAAGACTGAGATAATTCGACAACGAAAAAGATTCGAAGATGATTTCTTAAAGAAGGGCGGGGAGAAACTTCTAAACCTAGAGAAAACCATTAGTGACGAAAAAGCGCGGGGGGTCTCCCTCAAAACGAGCATAGACGCAGTATCTATGCGCCTTCGAGCGCTTGTAAAAATGCGAGATGAAAGAGCAAGACAGCTTGAAGAACTTAAAGGAACCATTCAAGAATCATCAAAGTCTCTTCGAGAACGTAAAAGCGTGGAAAGGAAAGTAACTCGGCAGTTAGATCAGAAGAAGAAAGCACTCACGAATATTATGAATAAAGTAAAGGATAGGAGGCAGAGCCTTTAC
>JAUVYS010000118.1 GCA_030602965.1 Candidatus Bathyarchaeota archaeon
CTCAGGATCTGGTATTCTCTATTGGTAAGTGTTTGTGTTGGGGCAACAACGATGCTGTCCCCTGTATGTATGCCCAGTGGGTCAAGATTCTCCAAAGCAGCAACTGTAATTGTGTTATCTGCGTAATCCCTTACAACTTCATATTCAACTTCCTTCCAGTGCCCTATTTGCTCTTCAATTAAAACTTGGTGGTCAATACTCCACTCTAAAGCCCGTTCTACTATGTTTTTAAGCTGTTTATCATTATTGGCTAAACCAGAACCTCCACCACCAAGCATGTATGCTGTTCTGACAATCACTGGGTATCCTATTTCTCTTGCAATTATTGTTGCTTCTTTCTTGTCACATGCTGCTCCGCTTTTAGGAATGGGAACATTTGCTTTTTCCATTGCTTCTTTGAATAGAAGACGGTCTTCTGTTAGCTCTATGGCTTTTATTGGTGTTCCTAGGACTTTGACCTTCTCCTTCTTAAGAACTCCTCTTCTTGCCAATTGCACACCGACATTTAAGGCTACTTGGCCTCCAAAACCAAGCATTATCCCGTCAGGCTTCTCTCTTCTAATGATCTGGGTGACCACTTCCGGATTACATGGCTCTAAATACACCTTATCAGCCATTCTTGAACCTGTTTGAATTGTCGCTACATTTGGGTTCACAAGAACTGTTTTGATTCCTTCTTCTCTAAGTGCTTTGAGACATTGAGAACCACTATAATCAAATTCTGCAGCTTGAGCGATGACTATTCCTCCACTGCCTATCATCAAAACCTTCTTGACATCGTCAAATATTGGCGTTTTAGTCTCCTCCTTATTTCCCTTCCTACGCGTATTTACTTAGAATTTCCAGAAAATGATCAAACATGTAGTCTGAGTCATTTGGACCTGGAGACGCTTCTGGGTGGAATTGAATACCAAATATTTTTTTCTTCTTATGAGCGACTCCTTCAATAGTTTTGTCATTTGCGTTTATGAAGGTTGCATACAGATCAGTTTTCTCTAAAGAGTTCGCGTCAACAGCATAACCATGATTCTGGCTAGTAATGTAACATCTTTCTGTACTTAGATCAATGCATGGATGATTTTGACCTCTATGGCCAAATCTCAGTTTATACGTATCTCCACCCATAGATAATGTAATGATTTGCATCCCTAAACAAATTCCAAAAATCGGAAGATTGGTCTCAGCGATTTGTAACACATTTTCAATAACATTCTTACACATCTTCGGGTTGCCAGGACCGCTAGATATAACCACTCCGTCTGGTTTCAAGGCTAAGATTTCACTCGCAGTCATCTTCGGTGGAACCAATGTCACATTTAACCCTCTGGTCACAAGATTCTTGATTATGCTTTTCTTCACTCCACAGTCAATCAAAACAACATCAAAATTACCGTTAGCGTCAATTTTCTTCACCTTTTTAGAGGAAACCTCTGCCACCAAATTCCTTTCATTTGGATCAGGTATTTCTTTAGCTTCTTTAATCAAATCTTTTAAGTCAGGGTTTTCTCCTTTCTTGAATACTTGGAGAATTCCGAGCATAGTTCCTTGATTTCTTATTTTTTTAGTGAGCATTCTGGTATCAACATACTGTATCCCTGGTACTCCGCTCTTCTCAAACCATTGACCAAGTGTTAGTTGAGAAGACCAGTGACTTGGGGTTTCACATAATTCACGAATAATATATCCCTCGATCTGAGGGGTTTCTGATTCAAAATGTTCCTCATAAACACCGTAATTTCCGATGAGTGGGTAAGTCTGCATTAAGATTTGGCCCTTATATGATGGGTCAGTGATGGCTTCAGTATATCCTACCATGCCTGTGTTGAAAACAACCTCACCGGAAATCTTCTTTGTTGCTCCAAAACCAGAACCCTTAACAAAGCTTCCATCTTCTAGCACTAATACTGCTTCGCTTTCTATTTTTGTTGTTTTCGTTTTCTTCAGAATAGATCCTTTCCGAACGGTATAGATTCAACGATTTAAGTTTTATGCACTGTGTTAACCATCAATAAACTTTATTAAAACAAATCTTAAGTAAATTATCTTGAAGTTTAGATGTTAAGGAGAGAAAGTTCTTTATTAGAGCACATTTTTTCATATCATGGTGCTAGATTTTAAATGAAAATGCCAATTAAGAATTTTTTTTCTTACGTTTACCCTCATGTTTAAGAAAAAGGGAAGAATATGGAAAAAAACACTCAAAAAGAAAAACTAATTAAACTGATGATAGACGATCCTTCTGATTTTATCTTTCATGCTGCTTACATGGTCTATTCTAAAACATGGGAGGAGAATTCTTCGGAAGATGTTCGTTCTGAGTTAAATGAGATTATGCTTTCATTTTCAAAAGGAGAAATTGATGACCGTGTTTTTTATAGCGAAATACACGCGTTTAGAAGAGATATTAGCTCTGAAATGAGTATTAGATCTACTATCAGAACTCAAAAGAAAAGAGCTTGGAGAAAAAAGGAACAGAGAAAAACTCGTCTTTCACGATATAAAAAATAATCTTCACCTGCTTTTGTTTTACACGTTAAAATCTTTTTTAATAAGAGTGAAAGCGGTTAAATATTCAGTATAAGATAGATAATTAAAGGTGAAAAATTTGAGTGCTCAAGTAATATCATATGTGTTGCTCGTAACTGAAGTTGGAAAAGAATACGAGGTTGTTCAAGAATTAAAGAGGATTAAAGGCGTCAAAGAAGTTAAGGTAGTATATGGAGAATTCGATGTCGTATCCATAATCGAAGGTGCAGATTTAAAGGCCTTGGACGAAGCAGTCACTAAACTTCGAAAAATTCCCAGCGTTATCAGAACCGTTACTTTAATCTCTTCCTAATCCAAGAGAATGTGATTCATTCTTTGTTTCCATTCCTAAATCAGATGAAAAACAAGAATCCCGATACCTGACCCAAAAGTAACAGCCAACAAATTTACCATATTATTGTCGATCCATGAACATCCTTTCAAATAAATGGTGTGTTTTTCACAATGTAACTTTTTTTCTGTTTTTTTTCCACAAACCTTACATTTGTATCGCGCTTGGATTGTAGCACCTAGTAAACTATCAAAAGTACTTCCAAGAAAACCTGAGACAACAGAAATAATTAGGGCGGTCTGTAAATTCCAGTTCTGTGCCGCTGTTATGTAAGTTAAAAGGCCAATGAGTCCTGCGCTTAATATGGAAGCTATTTCACCCAAAAGAGATACACCACCCGATGTGCCAGATGGGACCTTCTTCGATAAGTTAATTATTGATCGCGGTTGTTGAGGTGATAGGAGCCCAATTTCAGTTGCCAAAGTATCTGCGATGGCTGCGCTTACAGCTCCCAGATATCCTGCAAATAGAACATTATTGATCATGAACCCATTTACTACTGCCAAAAATGCTGCTACACTACCATTTGCTAAAACATTTTGCCAAGCTCTTGCACCTTTCTTCTCTTCAGCGACTCCTTTCTGCCTTTTCTCCTCATACTTATATTTCGTAGATAAACCTGCAACAATGTAAAATGTCAAGATTAACAAAAACCATTTCCATCCTCCAAAAATGAAGATAGCTCCGCCCACTAACAAGCTAGCCAAGAATCCTGTAAAGTCTATAATTTGTAGTTTAAGAGACACTATGCCAAAGGCGATCAAAAAAAGAAATTTAATCCCGACATTAAACAAATTTATAGTCATCGATATATCATCCAGTGGTCATGTTGCTTTTTGCTGATAGTGTGTTGTTCCTTTGGCGTTGTTATCGTTCTTAAATATAACTTTCGTAAAATCAGAGACTACGACAGCCTTATTTTTGATACTCGCTTAGAGCTCGTAGTAAATCATTAACAGAAGGTTTTTTTGATAGTATTAGCGGGATCTGCTCAGCCTCAGCAAGATGAGTCGCTAGCGGATCAACGGTTTCAGGTCCATGAATTACTATCATTCTTGGTTTTAAAGTGTGTACCCTCACAGCAACCATAGGTGACCGGCCATGAGTAACATTTGTGAATATTAGTGCTCTTTCTGTGGTTGAACCGAATATTTGGTAAAAATCTGCTCCTGAAAGAGTTGAAATAGCTTTGATGCTGTCAATGATTGTGTAGCCATATATGTCTCTGTCCAATAATTCCTTACATGCGATTGGAATGCCTTCGACTAGTTCACAGAATAATTTGGCTTTAATAGGAATATGGAATTCGCGAATGTCAACTATTGTGTCTGAGGGGTTTTTTATTAATTGAGAAAGTTCACGAAGGAGATGGCCTCCTTGTCTTTCATCTATTGAAACCAGAGCATTCACGAACTTTTTCACGAACTTAGTTCCAGGGGATCTTCTTCTGCCACTTTCGTAATCACTTATAACGGATGGAACAACTTTAAGTTCACCAGCAAGACGTACTTGCAGTATTCTGAAGATATCACGCCACTTTCTCATCGTGGCTCCTGGATCATTTGAGAGTATGATTTCTCCTGCGATTCTTCTCGCTAGAATCTCTTTAATCGACTCTGAAACATACATTAGCCAGTTCTAAGCCTCTTCGATGGTATTTTACATAAGATAATCTACTTTAATCTTCATTGACAATTTACCCCAACTCTCGTCTTAACTATATTTAAAATGATTTCAGAATCTTGAGTAAATACTTTG
>JAUVYS010000063.1 GCA_030602965.1 Candidatus Bathyarchaeota archaeon
CGTTTCGAAAATGTTGCAGGTAATATCTTTAAAATCCTCAACATACTCAGACTTAGACAATTTATCCTTACACCTGTGTTGTAAAATACAAATCTAAATTGTAAATGTTTATCTTTTTAAAAAAAAAGAGGGGGGAAGAGATTATTTATTATAACCCAAAGATTGGTGGTCTCACTGTTCCTATTGGTGTGTATCCAAGAAGTGAAAGGACTAGCGTGTAGATTATGTTCCATGCTTGGTCTCCACCTTGCAACAGGATGTTCTGGGACATTAGGTTTAATCCTTCTGGACCGAGAGCAACAGGTATGATGGAGAACATTTGTGTTGGTATCATGCTGAATACTCTGTAGAAGAGTGGAGATATCAATGAACAGATTATAGCACCTCTCAATCCTCCGTGGACGTTTCCGATGACTCCCATAGTAGATCCAACGAAATAGATTCCTATCGCGCTTGGAACCCAAACATAGTTGGGTGTGAAAGTGGCTTGAATGAATATTCCAATGAACTCTCCGATTGTGTACATTGCTACACCAACCATTGCTCCGACAGGTGAGTAGGGATATATTGCTGGGCAGTCTAAGGCGGCTTTTGCTCCAGGTATGATTTTATCACCGATTCCTTTGAATGCTGGGATGATCTCAGCAATGAACATTCGTACTCCGAGCATTATTATCTGCACTCCTGCACCGAAATTAGCTGCTCCCATGAAAGCCCATACCAGAAAGTTTTTTCCACCAGTATAACCTGCTTCAACATTAAGTGGACCAATGACCAATATTGGAACTAAGAAGGAAATGATCATAATGATTATGCCGATGATTGCAGGTTGCTTAAAGATTCTTAACCAGCCAGGAAGCTTGAGGTCTTCAGCACTGTTTTTTGGATCTCCAAGTTTCGATAGGAAGCCCATGAAGAAGACAATGGATGATTGCGTGTGACCGAAACCGAATTCACCATCAGTAACTTTTTTCACCCAAACCCAAGCCATAGCATTTGACACTGTGAGATATACTCCTTGGAATACTGTGCCGAAGAGTATAGCAGTTGGGCCAGTCAGTTGGAACCCGTACAAAGCTATAGCAGCACATCCAGCCATCGTCCACATCACGTGACCAGTAAGGTAGATCTGTTTGGTACTTTCAAATGGTAGTAATCTTACGAGGACACAGTGTAAGAGAAAACCAAGCGCCATTGTTAATCCTACTTCTGTCCCGAGTGTTGGAAGAATGGCTGCTGTAATTGTTTCAGCTAAACCATAATATCCTGCGATTCCAAAAGCTTCTCGCCATAGACCTCCAATAGGTGCGACACCTCCAATAAGAACACCTGCACCACCTGCGACGATTAATATTCCTAGCATGCTTCTAAGTGTACCGAGAATAACATCTGGCCATTCTTTCCTCTGAACTACTAAACCAATGAACGCGACAACACCAATAATAATCGCTGGGGTTGACATGACGTCAACGATCATTTTGAGCCAATAAGGCATTACTACTGTCATTTTTTTTTCCCTTTTTTATTTTTTTATGTGCACGCAGACGCGTACAGATTGTTTCTACTTTAATAGAACTTAAAAGGCTTCCGATACAGAGAAGAGAATAAAAAAGTTTTTATATACCTTGATGAGCGTCGCAAAACAATAGAAATGGAAAAAAATTAAGTGGATAATCAGTTACTTCTGATATACAACTCTTCCATTTACAATAGTCGCTATCACATCAAATGTATCATTAAAAACAATAATATCAGCATCTTTCCCGACTTCTAAACTTCCCTTCCGCGCACCATACCCAAACTCTTTAGCTGGATTTGTAGAAGCCATCTTAACAGCATCCTTTAAGGAAACACCGACAAGATTAACTGCATTTTTCACAATCATATTCATTGTCGCAGCGCTTCCTGCAATTTGTACGCTTTCAGGCATTATACTGCCAATTGTTGGTTTCGGATAGAAAGCTTTGCCATCTTTAACAATGATTGAGTCAGATCTCAATCGTTCCTTGAACCATGGAAATTTATAAGTTCCTTCTGGCAATCCAGCTACCTCAGTAGAATCACTAATTAATGAAACTTTATCAGTTCCTTTACATCTGAGTAAAATTTTCATTGCAACAGGACTGACATGAAAACCGTCTCCTATGAGTTCAGCCATTATTTCTTCTCTCGATAATACTGCGCCTACAACACCTGGCTCACGATGATGTAACTCTCTCATTCCGTTATAGGTGTGACAGGCGTGGCTTAAACCAAGATCGATAGCTTTACCCACTTCTTCATAAGTCGCAAAACTGTGTCCAACTGATGACACAACATCATGTTTTGTTAAATACTCAACTAACTCTAATCCACCTTCTAACTCGGGTGCTAATGTAACTAGCTTGAGTGTGCCTTTACATGCTTCGAAAACTTCTTCAAACTCGTTAACTTTGGGTTTTAATATTCCCTTAGGGTTTGCCGCGCCTACTTTTTTAGGGTGTTTATAAGGACTTTCATCATGAATTCCTAAAACAGCGGCACCATTTGTTCCTTTCTCAAATGCTTCTACAGCTGCTTTCACGTTCTTCTTCCATAGTGTGTGTCCTGGTGCAGATAGTGTCGCGAGGAACCCAGTTACTCCCCCTTTGGCATAACATTGAGACATCTTATCTACAATTTCATAACTTGAATCATACATTCCAAAACCACCGCAACCATGAGTATGCACATCAATGAAACCAGGAGAAACATTGAGTCCTTCTGCATCTATGATTTCACAGTCATCTGGAATTGCTAGATTTTCACCAATAGAATCTATTTTTCCATCGTCAACCAATATTGTGCTTTTCTTGAATATTTCGAAAGGAGTAATTACCTTCCCGTTTTTAATTACTAAATCCATAGTATTTACTTCCGTTTTTTAGATAATTTCTTTTTATCAAAATTTATTTTTCTTTTATTTAAATTCGCACGGGCGATCTTGTGTATTTTTCAACGATGTTTGAATCGAGTAAATTCTGGTATTGATTGATCAATTTTCTTTTTAAGTTCTTTTAAACTTGGTAAATTGGCACTTATTCTGGCTGGTGGTTCTATTCCTTTTTTCACTAATAGTTCACAAGCTCGTATGGTAATTGAATGCATTATGAAAGCATTTGCAATAGTTGAAACTGGAGCGATCTTCTGCTTCATACCTTCAATCATTATGGCTGCATCTCCTAAAGGTATGTGATTATCAATGACAATATCTGCAACTTCGTAAAGCCGTTTACCTGGTTCACGCGTTGGTACATTCGAAGAAAACTCTTTAGATGTAACAGCTATTACTTTTAGATCTTTTTCCTTTGCTAACATGGCTATTTCGACTGGTACAGCATTCACACCAGAGTTAGATACAACTATGATTACATCATCCTTCTCTAATCTGTAGTAGTCAAAGAGAATTTTAGCGTAACCCGGAAGTTTCTCAAGTGGGCCTGTCTTTCTTGAACCGTGACCTGTGAACAGGCCAGCATCTAACAAAGCATTGTAAACATTCAGTTCACCAGCACGACTGAACACTTCAATAGCCAAAACCATCGAATGTCCAGTACCAATAACGTGAACTGGTGTTCGCTTGATAACCGAATCTGCAACAAGTTCCCCTGCTTTATCAATAGCGTTTCCTTCAAAACGTTGAATGTCAGAAAAAATGTCGCAGTTTATCATTCTAAACTCATTCACATAATCTTTGTTTCCCAAATTAGTCCTTCACCTTTTAATCTACAACCTTTCTTTTTCAGGTTACATATTTCAGTTTTTCGAGGCACATTTAACACACTATCGTAGAAGTATCATCGATTTTGAAAACTTGTTCATAATAGGTAAATTTTAATCGGATTAAAGTAAATAATTGAACTTAATAAGGTGAATGTAATTTGTTAACAGAAAAGGTTACGATTCAATCCAAGAAAAATTCTGAATTGATAAATGTAACAGACAAAGTATCTGAATTAATAGCGAAATCTAAAATAAAAGAAGGGTTCGTCCAAGTGTTCACTCTTCACACCTCATCGGCTATGTTAATCAATGAAGATGAACCTGGTCTAGAGGAAGACATTTCCGATTTTATGTTGAAGCTTGTTCCTGAAGAAGGAACCTATCGCCATCACCATTTTTTCCCACAAGATGGAAGACCTGCAATAAATGCTTGGGCACATATAAGAAGCTGTCTTTTAGGTTCTCACGTTGCCTTACTAGTATTTAACGGAGAGCTTTTCAAGGGTGGAAGACAGAATATTTATTTCGTTGAATTAGATGGACCAAAGAGGCGAAGTTTTGTTGTACAAGTTGTTGGAGCTGTTTAATCTTGATGATTGATTTCCACGTTCATCCTCTTATCGACTCCATCATCGATAATGAAGGAATTTTGGAGAGTGTTCAAAAAATATTTTATTGGACAAATAAACCAGAACCAATTGACACTCTTCTTTCTCAGATGGAACTGGCTAAAATTGACAAAGCTGTGTTACTTCCTATCGATTGTACAACGACATACGGATGTAAATTACCCTCGAATGAAGCTGTAAGTAAACTTGTCAATGAATATCCTGATAAGTTCGTTGGTTTTGGAAGTGTTGACCCACATAAAAAAGATGCTGTAAAGGAAATAAGTGATGTAGTAGAATCCATGGGTCTGAGGGGATTGAAGCTTTCACCACCCCTACAAAAATTTAGTCCTAATGACTTTACATTAATGTCTCCTATTTACAAGAAAATTGAGGAGCTTGATGTTCCAGTTGTTATTCATTCAGGTATGTTCTGGCAGTTCACCGAGAAACTTAGTATATCTAAACCAATTCTTTTTGACGAGGTGGCTTTAAAACATCCAAATTTGAAGATCGTTCTCTCACATTTCGGTTTTCCATGGATTTGGGAAGCAACAGTGGTCATAATGAAACATCCAAACATCTATGTTGACTTGGCAAACCCATTCACTACAACTCCCTTTGAACATTTTGAGCTGATATTTAATAGAATTCTGGGTAAAAGAGTTGTTGAAAGCTGTATTGAGAAGAAGATATTGTTTGGTTCTTGTTTCCCTAGAATAGAAATAGATAAAATGGTGAAAGCCCTAAAGAGATTGCCATTAGAAGAGAAGACAATTAACAGAATCTTCTCTGAAAATGCTAAAACGCTTTTAAAAATGTGAATTGAAATGTCCGTGACATTAAATGAAATTTCAGAACAACCTTATGCAATAAAGAAAGTGCTAGAAGATGTAGAAGGAAAAAAAGAAGCAATTCTCGACCTTTTTAAAGAGCCATTTGATAATGTAATCTTCATAGGCTGTGGTACTTCCCATTATCTAGCAATGTCAGCTTCTTCTGTCTTTAAAAAAATCACTAAAAAGAGATCTGAGACTCTGCCTTCATCTGAACTCTTCCTATATCCTCCAAAATCTTTGGAAAAATCATTAGTTATTCCTATTTCAAGATCTGGAGAAACCTCAGAAACCGTTATGGCAGCAAATTATGCAAAGAAAAATCGGAAATCTAAAATTCTCGCAATAAGTTGCTATGAAGGAAGTAACATTGTCAAAGAATCAGATCTAGCTGTTATTTCATCCGAAGGAAAGGAGAAGAGCATAGTTATGACAAAATCCTTCTCAAGTATGCTTGTAGCTGCTCAAGCGATTTCTACTGTAGTTGCAGGTGATAATCAATTCTTAGATGAACTTACTAAAATTCCCAAAATTGTAGAGGACATAATGAAAAAATCTCAAAGTCTTGCAGAAGAAATCAGTACAACTCTTACTTTAGAAAAGTTTGTTTTTCTGGGGCAAGGACCATTTTATGGAACAGCTTGTGAAGCGATGTTAAAAGTAAAGGAGATGGCTATTGCTTGGTCAGAAGCCTTCCATTCATTAGAATTCAGACATGGACCCAAATCTATCATCAACGAAAAAACACTAGTAACAATGTTGTTGTCTGATTCAGCAAAAAAGTATGAAACAGACTTGATAAAAGAGATAAGAGCTTTGGGAGCAAAGGTATTAACAGTATGCGAAAAAGAGGGTGTTGAATCAGATTATACATTAGCTATAGAATCTCAACTTGGAGAATTTGCTCGAATACCAATTTATATGCCAATTCTCCAGTTTTTAGGTTACTATCAAGCATTGAAGAAAGGATTAAACCCAGATGTGCCAAAAAACCTAACACAAGTTGTAAAACTCAACTTTATCTAAAAAAACCATTAACTCGATATCACCGACTTCCTGAGAAGTGGGATTAACAAAAGCTTATTTTTATGTTTCTAGTTGACGCTTATCTGTTCTTGGGTTATATTCTGTTTGGGTTCCTAGCAGAATTTTTCTCATCATCGTCAGTTTTTTTAATTGAGGGCAATCATCAATATACCTGGAGCATTCTTGTTAGCCATAATGATTAAAATTAACTCAAACACAGATTAAGAAAAGGGTTGGATCTATTCCGGATGTAGTGAAAAATGGGAAAAAAAGTAGTTTTTTTTGGATTTGGGTTGAAGAAAAATGAAAAAGGAAAAGCAGTGCTCTTACGCGAAATGAAAGAACTAGCAAAAAAAGCACATGTAGTGTTCGTAGAACCAGAAGATCAGGCAATTGAGAAAGAAATTGTAGATACAGATATAATCGTTGTGATGAAACCTTATCTTCCTGCAAAACTGCTTAGATTGGGAAAAAGGTTGAAAGGTATCATTAAATTTGGAGTTGGAGTTGACAGGATTGATGTAAATTATGCAACTGGAAAAGGAATCGTAGTCACTAATACAGCACCAGGTCTAACCCAATCTTCAGCTGAAGCGACTGTAACGATGATGTTGGCTTTAGCAAAAGATTTGATAAAAAAAATTCAAATGGTGAAGAAAGGCATCCTTCCAAGAGCAGAGGACAGAGGCACCGAGTTGTATGGGAAGACTCTTGGTATAATAGGGCTGGGTAGAATTGGAAACCATGTAGCTAAATTAGCCAAAGTTTTTGGAATGAATGTTATTGCTTATGACCCTTATGTTTCAGATGACGTTGCGAAAGAGAATGTTGTGAAACTAGTTGATTTAAAAACTCTACTTAAAGAGTCTGATTTCGTCTCGATACATGCTCCCCTAACAGAAGAATCTCGTCACATGATTGGTGAAAGTGAGCTAAGTCTGATGAAGAAGACTGCTTTCCTTGTGAATCTAAGCCGAG